>JAJBTP010000334.1 GCA_020860805.1 Tannerellaceae bacterium
GGTATGGCGGAGTCTATGGGAGGAGGAGATACAACCAATCCTGATTTTAAATTTCAATTGGTGAAAGATTCAATCGACGGTGATAATGCCTGGGTAACCTACCGGCTGGGTAACCTACCGGGATGTAAATTCAGGTAGTGGCGCCGAACAAACACTCGAGCTTGTTAAAGAAGACGGAAAGTGGAAAGTAGATATGGGTATGCAAAAATAAGTATATTCTTTCTTTTTCTGTTTATAAGCTGTTCCGGTCCGGAACATACGGATTCACAGCTATCCCTGAAAGAAATAGCTATTCCTGACAGTGTACAATTCATGCATGGTGATATTATATGCCGGTTAGGGAATGGATATTTATCTAATTACTTCAAAAAGAATTCCACAAACGAAAAAATTTATTCGCATGTAGGACTTGTTGAAATAGAGAAAGACTCTGTTTTTATTATACATGCAGAAGCCAGTGAACTGACCGGAGTCGGCAAAGTAAAACGTGAGCCCCTGGCACGCTTTTTAAAAGATATTAAAACCTGGGGAATTTACCGGATACCGGTAGAAGCCGGCGTCTGTCAGGAAATAATCTTTCATGCACTGGATTATTATAAAAAAGAAACTCCCTTTGACCTTACGTTTAATAACGAAAATGATAGCGAGGTGTATTGTACCCAGTTAGTTGCCAATGCTATCAATAAAGCCGTTTATCCGCCTCTCGTAACTCCTGCCTTCAGTTGGGGGAATAAACTTTTTTACGGAGTAGATGACATCTATCTGAATTCCGGTTTTCAAAAGATTTACTCCACCCACCCGGAAGCAAAATAATAGGTGTGCGTAACTTTTTCAGCGGGTGTGCATAACTTTTCAGACGGGTGTGCGTAACCTTCTCAACGGTTGTGCGTAACTTTTCAGACGGTTGTGCGTAACCTGAGCATAGTTACGCAGGGGTATTTTCTGCGTTTCGTCCATGTATGAATAGAGTTATCCTTATGAAATCCATCTATTACATACCCTGTTAGATTTTATTAAGAACGGAAAGGGAAACAGGTAAGCAAAAAAACTGTACTTTTGTGACTTAACACCTCTGACAAAATAATGTAGTTAAGGCAAGCTTTATAGGAATGAAAAACAAGAAAAAAATCTGGATAATAAGTATTGCTGTTCTCAGCTTTATTTTAATAGGTATACCGGCTATTGCTTTTGGTATTTTAAAATGGGGTGTATTACCTCCTGAAAAACTGACTCCGCTGGTAATAAACCAGGCCAATAAAATGTTGAATGGCCGTCTGGAGTGTGACCGGATTGAACTAACCTTTTTTGAAACCTGTCCCCGTTTAGGTGTTCGTGTATATGAAGGGGCTCTGATTTCACAGGTAGCAAAAGATTCTTTATCCTTAGCGGATTCGATAGCTTTACCTACAGATACACTTTTGTCGTTTACCAGAGCATTGATTTCTGTAAATCCATTGGATTATTTATTCCGTAACCAGATAACGATTGGAGGCATTTTCATAGAAGAGCCTTCTATCTATGCCTATATGAATGAAGAAGGGGTAGCCAACTGGGACATCTTACCGGAAGATGGGGAAACAGAGGACGAAGACGAGGAAACAGAACAAACAGAACCTTTACCTCCCATTGATTTGCAACGGGTTCGCGTGAAAGACGGTCAATTAATTTATGATGACCGCCAGGCAGATATGTATGCGGCTATCAATGATTTGTCACTCCGGTTGAATGGCGGTTTGTTACAGGAAGGCAATAAAATAGAACTGGAAGTCGAAACTTCTTCTGTTGTTTTTGAAGACCGCGAAGGAGATATGTATAGCGAAATCGAAGGACTGAAAGGCAAATTAAAAGGCATGTTGATTGCGGGAGGTACCGGAATGAAACTGGAACTCGCCACTTCTTCCATCTTATTCGATAGTCCTAATTATACATTGAAGAATAAACTGGCTGTCGATTTTAAAAGTATTATCGTCCTGACCGAGCAGTTTAATAAAATAAGCCTGCGAGGGGCTGAAATGATGGTAAATGATTTGCCATTCACAGCAGATGGAGTTATTATAAACCAGCCCGATTCCAACCGGATGCAGGTTAATCTGGATATGTCCCTGAAAGCATCTGACCTGAATGACCTGCTGGATTTTATACCCGATGAATATTTTCTGAACCGTAAAAATATAGAAGCCAAAGGAAGTGTTTCCCTGGAAAGTAGTATTTATGGATTTGTCGGCGACAGTATTGTTCCGACCATAAACCTGGCCTGTAAAATAGAAAACGGTTCTTATTTCATGAAAGATATTAAACAGGGAATAGACCGTCTGGAAATGGATATGGATGTACATTTGAATGGCACATCACCGGATTCCTCGTATGTAACACTGGAGCAACTGGCTATAGAAGGACTGAATACCTCTTTTACATTGAAGGGAAAGGTTGAGGATATATTCGGATCACCGGCTATAGATGCTTATATGAAAGGTACGGTTGATTTTACCCGTCTGGCTAAGGAATTTCTGAATCCCGATACACTCTTACTGAGAGGTAAAATGGATGCGGATATATCAGCCTCTTTTGTACTGGACGATTTGCTTGACGGACGCTACAATCATGTAAATGCAGCAGGCCAGCTGGATATTGATGAATTAAGGACTTTTAGTAAAGCTGCTGATATGCGTTTGTATGTGGCAGGTATGCATTTTCATGTAGATTCATCCAAACAGACCAGTTCTTTTGTAACCAATACGGATTTATTGGCCGCTTTTCTGACTGTAGACACCATGTCTGTACGCTATAAAAATGAAATCAATACCAATCTGAAAGGAATAGATATACAGGTAAAAACGTCACCCGTGGTAGATACAACAGCGGTAATGCCTTTAACAACCCGTATGAAAGTAGAACATTTGCGGACGCGGCTTCCTGACTCTGTATGGGTAGTAGCCCGTAACTCTTCTTTGGTAGGAGGCATTAAACCTTCGGATTCGGATAAAACGAAGCCAAACTTTGCCGGAGCTATTACCGTAGATACGTTACGGTATGTGGATGTTCCATTGGGAACAGGTGCCGTATTGTCGTCCAGCGTATTTGCTATTGAAGCATTACCTTACCGGGATGCCATGCGCCGGCGCCGGCAGGCACAACAAGCAACTGATACTACTGCTACACGCCGGCGTGTACAGCGTGCACCGGCAGAACGTCAACGTACCCGGCAACAATCTTCCGTATCTCCTGCTACAGAAGACTCTTCGGGTAAGCTGTTACGGAACTGGGAAGTAAAAGGGACAGTCAAATTTAATGATATGCGGCTCTTTAGCCGTATGTTTCCCTTACGTATGCATATGGAGCAAACAATCGTGAGATTTGACACCAATACACTCACCTTTAAAGAGGCTGTTTTTCATGCCGGAAAAAGTGACTTTAAACTAACCGGTGAAGTCAACAGTATTCGCCGTGCTATGTTGTCCGGAGGTAAACTGAAAGCTGATTTTGCTGTCAATTCGGATTATATTGATTGTAACCAGTTGGTACAGGCTATGAACCGGGGCATGCAATATATGGAACAATTGGATGCCCGGCAGAAACAGCAGTTGATGGAAGAAGAGACAGTAGAGGATTTGGAAGGGACTATTCAGGAACTATCCGTAGAGACAGAAGAACCGGAAGAAGAACTCTTTGTTGTCCCTGCTTTACTGGATATGACTTTCAATATGAATGCCAAACGGATAGATTATACAGATTTGGAACTGGAAAATGTAACCGGTGAAGTAGTAATGAGGAATCAGAGTATTAACCTGAAAAAGTTAGCCATGGATTCCAATATCGGACGTGGAAATCTTACTATGGTTTATACAGCAAAAGACAAAACCAGTGCTTCTGCCGGATTTGAACTCGATATGGAAGATATTCTGGTCGATAAGTTAATAGGCTTATTTCCTTCTATTGATTCACTTTTACCGATGCTTCGTTCATTTGAAGGGATTGTGGATTGCCAGATGGCAGCTACCTGCGAACTGGACTCTACCATGTCGCTGATATTACCCTCCATGCATTCGGCTTGTTACCTGCGTGGGGAAAATATGGTATTATTGGATGGTGAAACCTTTTCTGAAATATCCAAAACGCTTATGTTTAAAAATAAAAACCGGAATTTAATAGATAATATCTCAGTAGATTTGGTTATACAGGATAATAAAATAGAAGTATTTCCTTTCCTTGTGGAAATGGACCGTTACCGGGTGGCTGTAGGCGGAGTCCATCATCTGGATATGACCTTTGATTATCATTTATCTGTCCTTAAATCACCGGTGCCGTTTAAGTTGGGGATTGACATCACCGGTAATCTGGATAAATTTAAATACAGAATTGTCAAATGCCGTTATAAAGATATCTTTAAACCGGCTTATGAACAGGAAATGGATGCAACCCGTATTAATCTGCGTTCGGAAATCCGGGAAGCCATACGGAAAGAAATGCAGGCGAATGCTCCGGAACTGGCCGGTAATCTTAATTTTGAAGACAATTTTAGCCGCCGGAGTAATACAAACCGTCAAAGACCAGTTACAGATAAAGAAGAAACGGAAAGTGACATACAAAATGAAAATTGATAAGTACGGACTTCCCGTTTCATATTTCGTTTTTTACTTATTTTCAGTTGTTTGAAACGAATGGATTTACCTTTATTTTTCTGGTCTTAAGC
>JAJBTP010000362.1:0-2154 GCA_020860805.1 Tannerellaceae bacterium
AATTCTGATGAAGAACTTACTTGATTTTTCTTTGGGATCTTTACTTTTCTGGGCGATAGGTTTTGGAATTATGTGGGGTGCCGGTAGTTTTATGGGAATGCCTAATTTCTTTAATATAAACATTATAAATACAGAACTACCTATTGAAGGTTTTCTGGTTTTTCAAACTGTTTTCTGTGCTACGGCAGCAACGATTGTATCGGGTGCTATGGCTGAACGTACTAAATTTCATGTATATATCTGCTATTCAGTATTGATTTGTGTGTTGATTTATCCTATTTCCGGCCATTGGACCTGGGGAGGGGGCTGGTTGATGAATGAAGAAGCCGATGGATTTATGATGAATACATTTGGTACTGTATTCCATGACTTTGCCGGTTCTACTATAGTACACTCTGTTGGTGGATGGGTTGCTTTAGCTGGTGCCGCTATCATTGGACCACGTATCGGAAAATATAGTAAGGATGGTAAATCACGTGCTATTCCGGGTCATAATCTTACCATTGCCTGTCTGGGGGTATTTATTCTTTGGATGGGATGGTTTGGATTTAATCCAGGTTCACAATTAGCCGCTTCTTCAGAGGCAGATCGGATTGCTATATCACATGTTTTTTTAACCACCAATCTGTCTGCCTGTGCCGGAGGTTTTGCATCTCTGGTAACAGCATGGTTTAAATACAAAAAGCCGTCTCTCTCTCTTACCTTAAACGGTGTGTTGGCTGGATTAGTTGGTATTACTGCCGGATGTGATATTGTATCACCTATTGGTGCTACTATTATAGGACTCATTAGTGGTATCATAATGATATATGCAGTAGAGTTTATTGATAGAGTATTAAAAATAGATGATCCGGTAGGTGCTTCTGCAGTACATGGAGTTTGTGGATTCTTAGGAACTCTTTTGACTGGTCTTCTGGCAGTAGAAGAAGGGTGGTTTTACGGAGCAGGCCCTAATTTCTTTCTGGCACAGATAACAGGTGCAGTAGTCGTAGGGCTTTGGGCTGCAGGTATGGGATTCGTAGTATTCAAAGGTCTGGATATGATTTGTGGTCTACGCGTTCCAGCCCGTGTAGAAGAGGAAGGTCTGGATATCTATGAACATGGTGAAACAGCATATAATAATTAATTAGAAGTCACGAAGTAAGAAGTCAGGAAGTAAAAAATAACTCTTCTTCCTGATTTCCAAACTTCTCAAAATACAACAATCAACATAAAAACAAAACAATTATGGCTCTTATTATTCCCGAAGATTACAGACAAAAGTTAATGCCTGAATCAACAGAGCAGGCAATTCAATTACTGAAAACATCTTTTCAGGAAAAATTGACAAAAACATTGAGCCTTCGCCGGGTAACGGCTCCCCTTTTTGTTCTTTCCGGAACAGGAATTAATGATGATTTAAATGGAATAGAACGTGCTGTGAAGTTCAATATCAAATGTATGAGTGATCGTCAGGCCGAAGTAGTTCACTCACTGGCAAAATGGAAACGGATGAAATTAAGTGATTATCGTATTCCGGCCGGCTATGGTCTCTACACCGATATGAACGCTATTCGTAGTGATGAAGATTTGGATAATCTGCATTCATTGTACGTAGATCAATGGGATTGGGAAAAAACAATCACAGAAGAAGAACGTTCCCTGGACTATTTGAAAAAGACTGTTCGCCAGTTGTACGCTATACTGAAAGAAATAGAACAGCAGGTGTATGACCGGTATCCTCACATTACTCCGTCACTTCCTGACGGTATTACTTTTATTCATTCTGAAGAACTATTACAAATGTATCCGGAACTGCCTCCCCGTGAGCGTGAGGCCAAAGCGGCCAAGAAGTTTGGGGCTATATTTATAATAGGTATTGGTGGTAAATTAAGTAATGGGGAAAAACATGATGGACGTGCTCCCGACTATGATGACTGGAGTACACTCAATGCCGATGGATTTTACGGTTTAAACGGCGATATTATTCTTTGGAATGATGTGTTGGAATGTGCTTTTGAACTCTCTTCTATGGGAATCCGGGTAGACAAAACAGCCCTGAAATCACAATTAGAAACAGCCGGATGTCCGGAACGCTCTTCACTGGAATTCCATAAAGCGCTCCTGAAAGACCGCTTACCTCTCTCTATCGGAGGTGGTATAGGTCAGAGTCGC
>JAJBTP010000362.1:2164-4659 GCA_020860805.1 Tannerellaceae bacterium
ATGTTCTTCCTCAAAAAAGCCCATATAGGTGAAGTACAAGCCTCCATCTGGCCTGAAGAACAAGCTGTAATATGTAAACAAAATAATATAAACTTATTATAAAAAGTAGTTTGTGGTTGATAGAAGCTAATGGTCTAACATTAAGTGAATATGAACATACTATAATTTATTAAAAAAGATATTTACAAATAAAATCATAAAGTTATGTCAAAGTTAAGATTTAGAGTTGTAGAAACTGCCTTTAAGAAAAAAGCAGTAGAGGTAAAAGCACCGAAAGAACGTCCATCTGATTATTTTGCAGTGAATGTATTTAATCGCGAAAAGATGTTTAAATACTTACCTGAAAAAGCTTATCAATGTCTGGTTGATTCTATTGATAATGGAACACCTTTAAATCGTGAAACAGCGGATGCTGTAGCTAATGGTATGAAAAAATGGGCCATTGAACAGGGAACAACGCACTACACTCACTGGTTCCACCCATTAACCGAAGGGACAGCAGAAAAACATGACGCATTTGTTGAACACGATGGAAAAGGCGGAATGATTGAAAAATTTGCAGGTAAACTACTGGTGCAACAGGAACCGGATGCATCCAGTTTCCCGAACGGTGGTATTCGTAACACATTTGAAGCACGTGGATATACAGCATGGGACCCATCTTCCCCTGCCTTTATCGTAAATGATACACTTTGTATTCCAACCATCTTTATCGCTTATACCGGTGAGCCTTTGGATTATAAAGCCCCTCTGTTAAAAGCATTGGAAGCTGTTAATAAAGCAGCCGTCGATGTATGCCACTATTTTGATCCGAATGTAAAAAAAGTATTTTCTAACCTGGGATGGGAACAGGAATATTTCCTTGTGGATGAAGGTTTATATGCTGCACGTCCTGATTTATTACTAACCGGCCGTACTCTGATGGGACATGAAAGTAGTAAAAATCAACAGTTGGAAGATCACTATTTCGGAGCAATCCCAACCCGTGTGATGGAATATATGAAAGAATTGGAGTTTGAAGCATTAAAACTGGGTATTCCATTGAAAACCCGTCACAATGAAGTTGCTCCGAATCAGTTTGAATTAGCCCCTATTTTTGAAGAATGTAATCTTGCTAACGACCATAACCAGTTAATTATGGGCCTAATGCGTAAAATTGCCCGTAAACATGGGTTCCGGGTATTATTGCATGAAAAACCATTCAAAGGTGTCAACGGATCAGGTAAACATAATAACTGGTCATTAGGAACCGATACCGGTGCATTACTAATGGCGCCTGGTAAAACACCTGAAGAGAATCTGCGTTTTATTACGTTTGTTGTAAATGTATTGAAAGCTGTTTATAGACACAATGGTCTGTTAAAAGCAAGTATAATTTCTGCAAGCAATGCCCATCGTTTAGGGGCCAATGAAGCCCCTCCTGCTATTATTTCAAGTTTCCTGGGTTCACAGGTCTCTAAAGTATTGGATGAACTGGAAAACAGTGATTCGGATGTGCTGAATCTTGCGGGTAAACAAATATTGGATTTAGGTATTCCTCGTATTCCGGAGCTATTATTAGATAATACAGATCGTAACCGAACGTCTCCTTTTGCCTTTACCGGAAATCGTTTTGAATTCCGTGCTGTAGGTTCTGAGGCTAACTGTGCATCTGCTATGTTGGCATTGAATGCAGCAGTAGCAGAACAATTAAAAATCTTCAAAGGAGAGGTAGATGCTAAAATTGCAGAAGGTAAAGATAAGTTTGCTGCTATCCTGGAAGTGCTTCGTAAAGATATCAAAGAAAGTAAAGCAATCCGTTTCGATGGAAATGGTTACAGTGATGAGTGGAAAGAAGAAGCTAAAAAACGTGGTTTGGATTGCGAAACTAGTGTGCCACTTATTTATGATGCCTATCTGACAGAAAGTTCAATCAAAATGTTTGAATCTACAGGTGTAATGAAACCTAAAGAAGTAGAGGCACGTAATGAGATTAAATGGGAAATGTATACCAAGAAAATCCAGATTGAAGCACGTGTATTGGGCGACCTGGCAATGAATCATATTATTCCGATTGCTACCCGCTATCAGTCTAGCCTGATTGACAATGCATATAAAATGAAAGAATTGTTCCCTGCAGAAAAAGCAGCACAGTTATCTGCTAAAAATCTGGAAATTATTGAGGATATTGCCAATCGCACAATCCAAATTAAGGAAAAAGTTGATGAGATGATTGAAGCACGTAAAGTAGCTAATAAAATTGAAAGTGAACGTGAAAAGGCAATCGTTTATCATGATACAATTTTCCCTATGCTGGAAGATATCCGTTATAATATCGACAAACTGGAATTAGTTGTTGATAATGAAATATGGACATTGCCTAAATACAGAGAACTTTTATTCATTAGATAAAGAAGAATTCAGACAACAGTTTTTGTTGATTGTTTTGTGTTTGCAAGGGGAGGATGTTATGAAACAATCCTTCCCTTCATTTTTATCTGTATTATAGTTCAAGG
>JAJBTP010000499.1 GCA_020860805.1 Tannerellaceae bacterium
CATGAAAAATTACTGGCTTTTGCTGGCATTACTGCTATTTACTTGCCCTGATTCATTTGCTCAGTATTCCGGAAAGGTTTTTATTGATTCAAATGAAAATGGCATATACGATCCCGGAGAAAAATTACTTCAAAATGTGACGGTGTCAGATGGCCTGCATGTTGTGCTGACAGATAAACATGGACAATTTGTTTTACCGGGACATGATAGAGAGAAATTTTTGTTTATTACCACTCCTTCCGGCTACACGACTGTTGGAAATTATTATCACCGGATTGATGGAAAAGAGAAAGAATATAACTTTCCCCTGAAAACATGGACACAGGGACTAAAGAAAGATGGTGCTCATTCATTTATCCAGATAACAGATACAGAGATTTTTAATACCGGAGATCATGAAGACTGGGTGGGTAACCTGAGAAAATATGCAGCAAATGAGCAAACGACCTTTATTATCCATACAGGGGATATTTGTTATGAAAACGGATTAAAAGAACATATCCGTTTGATGAACAGTGAAAATATGAGTTGCCCGGTTTATTATGGAATCGGAAATCATGACCTTGTAGCGGGAGAGTATGGCGAACAGTTGTTTGAATCACTTTATGGCCCGGTCTGGTATTCGTTTGAAGTGGGGAATACGCATTATGTCATGACACCTATGCCTTATGGAGATCATCGTCCATCCTATACACTGGATGAGGTAGCTGCATGGTTGAAAAATGATTTGGCACAGGTATCACCGGATAAATCCATTATTGTATTCAACCATGATTTATTGCCTTTAGAGAAACTGGGGCTGGAAGATGCCCATGTAAAAGCCTGGTTATACGGACACTGGCATATCAATTATATGAAAAAAAACAGGAGAGATGACAACTGTAGGAACCGCTACGCCTGATAAAGGAGGGATTGCTCATTCAACGTCCGCTTTCCGGGTACTTTCTGTAGACAAACGAGGAAATATAGCTTCCGGATAACGTTATACCTATATGCAGCCTTTTATTTGCATAACATCTGTTCATCAGGATTATATACCGGTAGATGCCGCAGGAAACTTTCCGGTTGTAGTAAATACCTACTCCTCTGTATCTTGTGTTCATAAAGTTGAATATACGCTGTTTGAACAGGAAAAATTAATAAAAAAAGGAAAATTAACGCCCTGTACAGACTGGACCTGGAGTGAAATGGTTTCCGGTAAAGGGGCTTGAAAGACGGGCAACTGTATGTTCTTTATATCAAAGCTTTCTTTACGGATGGAACATCAACCGATACAAAGAAACCGTTTATATATCGTAAAACGAATCCGGAGCAGGTAAAATTTGCCGGAAACCATACCAACCTGTTAGGCAATCCCCGGCATGTAGGTTGTTCGGTAGATACATTGTCTACCTCTTTACAGTTAAGCTGGATTCGAAATGTCGGAGCAAACATTTTTATGAGTTCTCCTTTGATTTATAACCAGCACATCTATGTGGGAACTGTGGATGAAAACCTTAGAGGAGAGGGAGGTATTACTTCACTGGATGGGAAAACCGGTATCATTAACTGGAAATACACGACTCGTAACTCTATAAAAAATACGATAGCGATAGAAGATGGTCTTCTTTTTGCACAGGATACTGAAGGGTATCTATACGCAATAGATGCAGATACCGGAGTACTGGTTTGGGAAAAGAAGTTACAAAACAATACCTTACCTGCTTTAGTGGAAGGGTTAGCTACGCATGCAGGAAGGGTATATGCCGGAACGGGTAACGGACTTTCAGCCCTCGAATGCAAAACCGGAAAAGAACACTGGGTAAATACCGGATGGAAACAGCATGAAGGAACTACTACCACTATAACCGTAGGAGAAAATGTGGTCATCAGTGGCGCTCAATGGGGCGGACTATATGGGAATGATATTCGTACAGGCGAGATGCTTTGGAGAAATAATAAAAACGGATTGACTAACCGGGGAGCTTCCGCTGCTGTTTATGGGAATCTGCTTTATATAACTTCCCAATCCTCTCTTTTTATATTAAATGCTTCTACCGGACAGGTAATAGTCAGAAAAGAACTACCCGTAAGTGTAGATGTTACTTCAACCCCTTTGTTGACGGATAACCGGATTATATTCGGAACAGCTGATGAAGGGGTGATGGCACTGGATAGAGAAACGTTGGATGAAGTCTGGAGATTTAAAACAAACCCGGCTTTAGTTTATACGGCACCTTATACCCGCTATCCGGTAGCCACCGTCGAAACCAGTCCTGTAAGTTCCGGAAATATAGCTTTTACAGGAGCTTCGGATGGCACATTGTATGGGTTAGACATATCAACCGGAACATGTATCTGGAAACATGAAATGGGGACTCCCTGCTTTGCAACAGTCGCTATATCCGGAAACACACTAATCGCTGTTGATTTCGGTGGAAATGTGTATGCCTTTACTGCACAGTAAAACAGTGAGGCTATCCATTCGGGATAGCCTCACTGTTTTTAAGTATATCTTTTAGAAAGACAGGACAAAAAGTCCGGTCAGCACTATGATTGCCAGAATTATTACCAGGTAAGCAATTAATATTTTATCTGCATATTTTTTCATACTCTACTTATTTTGTGCTTGATATTTTATAACAATCTCGTCAATACTAATTCCTAACAATTTCATCTGTTCGAAGGTCGCCGGGAGAGTCGTATTAAAAAACTCTTCTTTTTGCAAGGCTATAATCAATTTTTCTGCTCCCTGGCATACATAGTATCCCATCCCTCTTTTCAGGTAAATAATGCCGGATGCCTGCATGTGTTCATAGGAACGTACTATGGTATTTGGGTTTACCTCTAATAATACCCCAAGTTCTCTGACAGAGAGAATTCTTTCTTCTTCCTTCCACTCCTTACTGATGATTTTGCGAAAACAAAAGTCAATAATCTGGAGGTATATCGGTTTATTTGAATCAAATTCCATACGCTTAAATCTCTTTTTCACGAAGTTTAAAAAATCCGACAATCCATAGACCTACCGGAAACAGGAACAGAAAGAAATATTTTGTAGCAGTAGCAAAAAAATGACAGATTGGATTGCTCACCTATTCCTATCATATTTGAAACTATATCCCCACTGAAAGCCTTGATTAATTGTTGGGTCATTACCAAACCTGCAAACATGGAAAGGGCTACCAGAATAACAAAACAGGCAAAGCAGGTTTTTATAAATGAATTTTTATTGAAATAGGGATACCCTAACAGGAAAATAGACTGTCCCCCGATAAGGGTATGAATCGCTTTGTAATCTAGTAGGTTTGTAACAGACATATTTTCTGCAAACCCATTTAAGCTGCTGAAAGGTAAATTCCCAAAAATCAGATTTAATATATAGTAAGTTCCAAAGCAAATAATAGGATAAAGTACCGCATACCGAAGTACCAGGCTCAGAAACCGTTCAAAAGTAGAGACAGGAAAAGTAAACTCCATCACTCCGTTATATTTGGTAATATTCTTTTCAAGCAGACTGGGACCAAAAAGTATGGAAATAATCAGAAAGAAGTAAATAGGAGCTACCCAGGATACTCCCCATATGGCATATAATAGTAAACCAAAGAAATAGGCTCCCAACAAAGTTCCGAATAAATATAGATAGAATGTTTTGGAAATAAGTATATTCCTTTTCATATAGTTTACAAAACGATTGAGATCGAAGAATTGATTCATAATTGTATATTTTAGGAGTTGAACAGTGCTTTAATTACTTTTTTATTTTTCACGACAGCATTAAAAAGTGCTTCTATATTAAGCGTACTTTCTTCCTGCTCCGTATTCGGACAAACAGAAATATAACCTTCTAATCCCTGTTCTGAGAAAAGAGCATTTTCCGGTACGGTAGCCGTATGTTTAAATACCAGTTTGGAGGTGATTTCTTCTACCGAAGCATTTAACAGTACACTATTTTTATCCAGTATAATAATGGGGTCGATTAAATGAGTTAAATCTCTTACCTGATGGGTGGATATAATAACACATCGTTCTTCCGAAGCAATCATGGAAAGTATTTTTCTGAACTGTGTTTTGGAAGGTATATCCAGTCCGTTAGTAGGTTCATCAAAAAGAGTTATTTTGGTATTCAGGGATAATCCATAGGCGATCATAGCCTTTTTTTCTGTCCGGTAGAAAGAACCGGCATTTTTCTGTCGCCCTCTACTTCAAATTCATCCAGGTAAGCTCTTAATTGCACCTCACTATAATTATCATAAAAAGTCGCATTGTATTTTGCCATATCCAGAATGCTGGCTTCCGGTGCCTGAAATTCTTCCGGCAGAAAGAATAATTCTTTCAGCATATCCGGATTTCTGTCATACGAATTGAATCCTAATACCTGGCAGGAACCTTTTTTAGGAAATTGTAATCCGCTGATAATATGTAATAAGGTGGTTTTTCCTACCCCGTTTTCTCCAAGCAGCCCGTATATACCGCTTTGCATATTAAAAGATACGTTCTCAAAAATAGGACGTGTCTTTTGATAATAAAAGTTTAAATCTTTAATCGTAATCATATTGAATTGGTGTAATAGTGAATTAATACACTGCAAATGTAGGATTATTTTTTATATATTCAACACTTCGGTAGTTCTTTTTTTGTAGAGAAGATAAAGTAAGATGAGAAAAAT
>JAJBTP010000201.1:0-3421 GCA_020860805.1 Tannerellaceae bacterium
GTATATTTTGTAAGTGGTTGATAAATAGAGTACTTTTAAATAAGTACAATAGAAAGTGAACGCTTCCGTTCGATATGACTATTTTTGAACGTTCGCAACCAAACAGCCGGATCATCGTTTGATTCAGGACATACGAATAAAAGAACAACTTTTTAATGAGAAGTTTTAGTATGAAGTGGTTGTTTTTTTATTCTTATGTTCTTGGTCTTAAAATATAATTAAAAAGAATCTCTACCTTTGCTATCCAAACTTAATTAAAAAAAGAAGAATATGTCAGTTGCACAATCGGATAATACCAGAAAGGTGACTACTCACCGCCTGATTGAGATGAAAAAACGGGGCGAAAAAATTTCTATGCTTACCGCATATGATTATTCGATGGCCTCTATCATTGATCAGGCAGGTATGGATGTGATATTGGTTGGTGACTCTGCATCAAACGTAATGGCAGGGAATGTTACTACTTTACCGATGACATTGGATCAAATGATTTATCACGGACAATCTGTGACGAATGCAGTAAAAAGGGCACTTGTAGTAGTAGATTTACCTTTTGGAACTTATCAGGGTAATTCCAAGCAGGCATTGGCATCGGCTATTCGTGTTATGAAAGAGTCGCACGCTGAAGCTATTAAACTGGAAGGAGGAGCAGAAATACGTGAATCTATGGAGCGTATCCTGTCTGCTGGTATTCCGGTAATGGGACACCTGGGATTAACCCCTCAATCGATTAATAAATTTGGTACATATACCGTACGTGCCAAAGAAGAAGCGGAAGCACAAAAACTGATTGAAGATGCTCATTTATTAGAGGAAATCGGTTGTTTCGCGATTGTAATTGAAAAGATTCCGGCCAGTCTGGCTGGTCAGATTGCATCGGAATTAACCATTCCTATCATAGGGATAGGTGCCGGTGGATATGTGGACGGACAGGTTTTGGTTATGCATGATATGCTGGGAATTAATAAAGGATTTTCCCCTCGTTTCCTACGCCGGTATGCCAACCTGCACGAAGAAATCACCCGTGCCGTGCAAAACTATATAGAGGATATAAAAACCGGAGATTTCCCTAACGAGAAAGAACAATACTAAAAAACAACAATGTACAAGTGACCATTTTTTCTTTTTCATGTATCTATTGTCACTTGTGCATTGTTAATCAATTGAAACATCTTCCCATTTCCCTTTCATTAATTCGCGGGTGGTTTTGTAGCCTGCCGTTTTTAGAAATTCAAACGCTTCACTACGTCCGGAGTTTACTAAATCAGGAAAATGGCTGTCTGAATTAACCAGTACCGGAATATTCATCTCTTTTAGCAGGGGGATGAAGCGGCTATGAGGATAGCATTCCTGTTTGCGGGCCATATTCTTGGTATTGATTTCAACCATCATCCCTTTTTCTGCAATCAAATCGAGACACGCTTTGAATGACTCCCTATACCAGGCTTCCTCAAATGAAAAACAGTCGTATCTATACCCATTCATGTATACTTTATCTATATGGCCCACTATATCAATGCCACCGGCTTCAATCATTTTCATGGTTGATTCAAAATAATGTCTGACCAGTTTCCGGATATCTCCTTCATAATATTTTTCAACAGCATTCCGGTAATCGGTGAACCGTCCGTCAATGCAAACCATGTTTTCTTCAGCTAATTCTTCACAGACCGGCAAAAAATGAATTGAACCAATCCGGTAATCAAGGGGGATTTCCTGAAAATAAGGAATAGAAGGATTATAGGTTTCATCCAGATAGTCTATTTCCATACCGACATAAATTTCCAGTTGGTCTGCATATTTTTCTTTTAACCGGTTAATTTCTGCGAGATATTCAGGCAAATCGGATGCAGACATATTCCAGAAGGTCTCAAACGGTAGTGGAGAGTGAGAGGAAAATCCATACGCCCGGAATTTGTTTGAAATTGCAAACTTTACAAAGTTTTCCGGTTCTCCCCGTCCGTCACAAAAACTACAATGACTATGATAATTACTTAAAATCATTTTTTTATAGTAGCTGGTAGCCAGAAGCTGGTAGTTAGTAACAAACTCGCTTTCCTCATTTTATTTATTTCCAGTATTTCTACTAAGTGAGCAAAGCGAACGTCCTGCTAACTACCAACTACTATCTACTAATTTTAAATTACTTTGAGCTCTTTGCTGACTTTGATAAAAGCGGCAATAGCTTTATCTAAGTGTTCTCTTTCGTGTCCGGTAGAGATTTGAACACGGATACGTGCCTGTTCTTTCGGAACTACCGGATAATAGAATCCGGTTACATAAATACCTTCTTCCTGCATACGGGCAGCAAAATCCTGGGATAATTTTGCATCGTATAACATAACAGCACAGATAGCTGATTGAGTCGGTTTGATATCAAATCCGGCAGCCAGCATTTTTTCACAGAAATAAGAAACGTTTTCCATCAATTTGCTGTGTAAAGCATCGCTGGCTTTTAATATACGAAACATTTCAAGACTGGCTCCGACAATAGCGGGAGCAAGGGAATTGGAAAACAGGTATGGGCGTGACCGTTGACGTAATATATTAATAATCTCTTTTTTTCCGGTGGTAAATCCACCCATCGCACCACCAAAAGCTTTACCCAGTGTGCCTGTAAAAATATCTATCCGGCCATATATATTATATTGTTCTGCTACCCCCCGTCCGGTTGGACCTACTACTCCGGCAGAATGTGACTCATCTACCATAACCAGTGCATCATATTTTTCAGCCAGTTCACAGATTTTGTCCATAGGGGCTACATTGCCGTCCATTGAAAATACACCATCCGTAGCAATAATGCGGAAACGTTGTGCCTGTGCTTCCTGAAGACAGCGTTCCAAATCTTCCATATCCGCATTTGCATACCGGTATCGTTTCGCTTTGCAAAGTCTTACACCATCAATGATAGACGCATGATTTAACGCATCGGAAATGATAGCATCCTGTTCGGAAAGAAGCGGTTCAAATAAACCTCCGTTAGCATCAAAACAAGCAGCGTAGAGAATGGTGTCTTCGGTCTGGAAATAATCCGAAATAGCCGCTTCGAGTTGCTTATGCAAATCCTGTGTTCCGCAAATGAAACGAACGGACGACATTCCGTAACCGTGTGTGTCAAGGGTTTTTTTGCAGCGTCAATCAGTTGTTGATTATCTGACAGGCCCAGATAGTTATTGGCGCAGAAGTTTAATACTTCCTCTCCGTTGTTCACCTTAATATCGGCTTTTTGCGGAGTCGTAATGATTCGTTCTTTTTTGTACAATCCGGCTGCTTGTATGTCAGCCAGTTCCTGTGTAAGGAACTCTTTCATTTTACCATACATAACGATGTATATTTTGTTTGTGTTTAAGTCACAAAGTTAAAAAATAATCCGGTTAATTAGAGGTTTACTAATTAACCGGATTATGAAGGATTAAAT
>JAJBTP010000201.1:3431-4644 GCA_020860805.1 Tannerellaceae bacterium
ATTTATCAGAATTTATATTGCAAGCGGAGGGTAAATATATCCAGTTTTTTATCGTGGATACTTTGTAAATGCTCACTTTTTTCATAGTTGTTGAATTCGTAGTAAGCCTGTAAGCGAAGATTTTTGTTAGCCTGCCACAGTGCACCAATACCAAACGTGTTTTGAGAAAGGTCGGTGCTACTGGTGCCATTAACACCTACTTCGTTTCCGGATACTTTGGTATTTGGGTCGTACCAGTCGAATTTAGCTACAACTGAGAAAGGTGAACGGCCCAGATCCTGTACTAACATCACATATCCACCACTGAAATTACGGATGTATGTATCGTTAGTAGGAAGGGAACTGCTGTTAGGACTTTTGGAAGATTTATCAGAACCGGGTTGTTTACCGAATAGATATTCTACGGTAAGTTTGGTTTGTCCTATAGTACTGCTTTTATGAGCGATTTCACCATCAACACCGAAATACTGACGTTTAGCGGTTTTACCTTCATTCGCTTCATTATCATCTAATACGAAACCTTTGTCTTTCATAGTATATACATTTTTAGTACCCTGGTATACACCACCCAGATAAGTAGATACTCCGATACCATATTTTGTATCTTTACCTATCGTATTATCGATACGTAACTGTCCGATAAAGTCTTTCCGGTTATCCGTTTCCGGTTGGATTCCATTTCCGGCAAACAGACCACCCTGAAATTTCAACGCATGTAAAGCTGATTCTTTGGACGGTTGAAGGATTAACATAACCCCTAAATCACGTTCGTCTGGGAAAAGAGTCTGGAAAACAGTAGAGCGTTCCGGAGATTCACGTTGTGAAGATGAATAACTAATTTCATATCCAAACGGACGGTCAAAAATACCGGCACGTAATGCACTTGTTCTGAACCAGGGATCTTTGATATTCAGGTAAGCATCTTTGAATTTAAGACCCTTTTCTGTAAAATCCAACTGGAATACTGCTGAAGCAATGCCCTCTTCATATGTGAATTTAATACGTCCGCGACGAATACCGATACGATTCAACGCATCTTCTCCTAAATGCTGGTTTTTAGAACCTACCTTCAGAGATTCTACATCTTTTTGTCCGCTTTGGAATTGAGTCTGAACGTATCCGGAAACTTTAAACTTATTCAATGTCTTTACGGCTTTTTCCAGTGCTTCGGTTCTTTTTTGTAGATCTTCGTTGTCATTTTGTTCAACTACAG
>JAJBTP010000541.1 GCA_020860805.1 Tannerellaceae bacterium
AAATGCCTCAATAATTGGCAGGAAGTTTTCTACTGAAAGCGATGCACCACCTATCAGACCGCCGTCTACATCAGGTTTTGAAACAAGTTCTTTTGCATTTCCCGCATTCATACTTCCACCGTACAGGATAGAACAGTTGTCTGCAATTGTTTGTTCATATTTTGAAGCAATGGTAGCACGGATATGCGCGTGAATTTCCTGTGCCTGGTCAGCAGTAGCCGTTTTACCGGTTCCGATAGCCCAAACCGGTTCGTAAGCAATTACGATTTTACTGAAATCTTCAGCAGATAAATCAAATAAAGAACCTTTGATTTGTTCATCCACCACATCAAAATGTTTACCGGCTTCTCTTTCTTCCAGTATTTCACCAATACAGAAAATAGGAGTCAATCCATTAGCCAGCGCCAGCTTTACTTTTTCTTTCAGAATTTCAGCAGTTTCACCATAATACTGACGTCTTTCAGAGTGACCCAGAATTACGTATTTTGCACCGGTTGAAGCCACCATAGCTGCAGAAACTTCTCCTGTATAAGCACCTTTTTCTTTATCTGCACAGTTCTGAGCAGCAACACCAATTTTAGTAGTGTCAATTGCATCCGCCACACATGCCAGGTGAGTGAAAGGAGTTCCTACGATAACATCACACTTAGGAGTTTTGTCTTTTAAAGCTTCATTTAGTCCTTTTGCCAAAGCCAGACCTTCCTGGAGAGTAGTATTCATTTTCCAGTTTCCGGCAACAATATTCTTTCTCATAAATTTATAAATTAAATATGTAATAAACTTTATGTTGTTTCTTCTGTCTTCTTTTTCTTCCGTCTGTTGCGGATATAATCATATCCCCAAACCAGCAACAAAGGTAAGCTAAAACTTAATAGGTTGGTTCTTAGACGACGATGTTGTTTTTCTATTTCATTCTCTTTACCTTCTAAATAACTGTTTATAACACTCTCCATAACTTCCTCTTCAGGAATATCTTTATAATGCCATTTCATTACAATTGTTCCTTGATCCAGTAAAACCATCCCCGGGTTGGAACGAATAATAGTCTTTAGCAATGTTTCATCACCTATCAGGTATCCATATTCAGCTCCTGTATTTTCAGTCCATTTCCGGATCGCTTCACTATCAGAAGCAGTAATACAATAAAAAGACATATTGTTATCAAGGCAATAATCAAATATATTGTTGATTTGATCAATTCGTTCATCGCTGGCTTTTTCCAGTTTTGGAGCAATTAATAGAATCACGGGCCGGTTATCTTCCAGAAAATCCTCTGCCACATCTTCATCCTGAAGATTATATAGGTTGAAACTGTCGATTTCCGGTTTATAGCCTTCTTTTATAAGCTCGGTTTTTGCTTCAATAAACGTCCAGGAAGAATCATTGGAAGGATAATTTTCTAATGTAAATTTTTGTTGGACACCCTCTTTCTCATAAATAAAAGTAAAAGCATATTCCTCTTCTTACGCATCTTCAGGAACAGTCATCATTTCAGCTATATTTTTCCCTATTTTGTAAGGCCGGAAGTCAATAACCGGTAAATGATTATAATTAAACCAGGCAAACCCAAGCGCATAAATATAAGAGAAGAAGAATACAAACCAATATGCTTTATAAGTATAAACCTGAAATAATTGTTTGTTATAAATAAGAGTTATAATAGAAGCAGCTAACAGAACCAGATTCTTAAAGAAAGTTTCCCAGTTACTGATTATTACCGCATCCCCGAAACAGCCACAATCTGATACCGGGTCAAAGACAGCCAGGTAGAGTGTTAAAGGAGTCATAAATGCCATAAACAGGAATGTCAATATGGCTGTAAAACGCCTGTAAACTCCTAATAGCATGCAAATTCCCAGGGTAAACTCAAGTGCACTCAGTCCAAAAGAGAGTGATACGGAGAAAGGTCTCAGAAATTCGGTACCGAACGAAGTAAAATATTCTTCGATTTTTATAGCAAACCCCATAGGGTCCACAGCTTTTACAAAGCCTGAAAAAATAAAAACAATACCGATACCAATCCGGCATGCCTCTGCCAGAACTTTTATGACAGTCTTTTTTATATCCATGTTTTATTAGTCGCCATATTCAAGTTTAATAAGGCCAAACAACGCATAATTAATCATATCCATATAATTGGCATCCACTCCCTCTGATACCAATGTTTTACCACCATGGCTTTCAATCTGTTTGGTTCGGTATATTTTCATCAGAATCAAATCAGTATATGAACTGATACGCATACTTCGCCAGGCTTCGTCATAGTCATGATTCTTTTTATACATCAATTCTTTGGTTTCATTTATATGTTTATCGTACAGCTCCAACGCTTTTTCAATGCTGATATCTGTAGTTTCCGCAAATCCCAGCTCCAGTTGAATGAGTCCAATCACTCCATAATTAACAGTTGCTATGAATTCCGGTTTAATACCTTCGTCTACTTTACTGATTTTCTTTATTTCCAGACTTCGTATCCGGTTTGCCTTAATAAAAATTTGATCTGTAATGGATTCGGGACGCATAATACGCCAGGACGGACCATAATCTTTTAGTTTTTTTTCAAATAACTCCCTGCACTGGTTGATAACCGTTTCAAATTGTTGTATTGTATTGGTCATAATTTATCCAAATTATTAAACAACAAATATAAATAAAAAAGCATACAGCTCAAACTGAGTCTGTATGCTTTTGTTTTTATAAGAAGTTTTATTTTACTTATATTTCCTGATAAGTTCTAAAGCGTTCTTACATAAGGCTGTGATTTCAGACCAGTTTCCAGCTTGTATAGCTTCTTTGGAAAAAAGTTTGGAACCCATTCCCACACAGGTTACACCTGCTTTAAACCAGGCTGAAAGATTTTCTTCTGTGGGTTCTACTGCACCAGTGGCCATAATCATGGGCCAGGGCATAGGCGCCTTAATATTGCTGACAAAAGAAGGACCTCCTACATTCCCGGCCGGGAATATTTTACATAAGTCACAGCCTACTTCCTGAGCAAAACCAACCTCAGAAACAGATCCGCAACCAGGCGTATAGGGAACTAAACGGCGATTACACACTTTTGCAATTTCCGGATTGAACAGCGGGCCTACAATGAAGTTTGCACCTAACTGCAGATACAAGGCAGCTGTAGGAGCATCCACAATAGAACCAATTCCTAAAATCAATTCCGGACACTCTTTGGCTACATATTTAACCAATTCTCCGAAAACTTCCTGTGCAAAATCACCCCCCCGGTTTGTAAACTCAAAAGCCCGGACTCCATCTTCATAACATGCTTTTACAACCTGTTTAGCCGTTTCCAGGTCGTTGCTGTAAATAAACAGGAACCATGCCTGTTTCTGCCATGGCGCTTAGCACCTGCATTTTGTTGAATCTTGCCATAAAAAAATACTTACTTAAATTATACGTTTACATTTATATATTTAGCGGGAAACCCTTCCCGAACCATCTCCCGACATTAATTTTTCAACCTCTTCCACTGTTACCTGATTATAATCACCATAGATGGTATGTTTCAGGCAAGAGGCTGCCACAGCAAAATCCAACGCTTTCTGATCATCCCCGGTATACGTTAGTAAACCATAGATTAAACCTCCCATAAATGAATCTCCTCCACCTACACGATCCACGATGTGCGTAATATCATACCGTTTGGATTGGTAAAGTTTATCAGAATAGAGCACACCACCCCAGGTATTATGATTTGCATTAATGGAACCCCGTAGGGTAATAATTACTTTTTTAGCCCGTGGGAACTTTTGCATAAGCTGGGTACACACGGATTCAAATTCGGCAGCATTTACCTCTCCGTCGGTATGGGCAACATCAAAACCTTCCGGTTTGATACCAAATACTTTTTCGGCATCCTCCTCATTGCCTAATATAACATCACAACCGGCAACCAGCGCAGGCATTATTTCTGCCGCTGTTTTACCATATTTCCACAGATTTTTACGGTAATTCAGGTCACAGGTTACAGTGACTCCTAACTGATTGGCCACCTTAATCGCTTCCAGACAGGCATCGGCTGCACCTTGTGAAATAGCCGGGGTGATACCGGTCCAGTGGAAACAGGAAGCATCTTTTAATACCTCTTCCCAGGGAATCATACCCGGTCTAATCTCGGCCATAGCTGAATGTGCTCTGTCATATACTACTTTACTGGCACGGGCTACAGCACCGGTTTCCAGGAAATAAATACCTATCCGGTCTCCACCATATACAATATGCGAAGTATCTACCCCATACTTTTTCAAATCCATTATACAGGAACGGGCAATATCATTCTGTGGTAGCCGGGTAACAAATTCAGCAGCTAATCCGTAGTTGGCCAGAGAGACCGCTACATTTGCTTCGCCTCCACCAAAAGTGGCATTGAATTGTTGAGTCTGATTAAAGCGGAGATAGTCCGGTGTGGCCAGGCGGAGCATAATCTCCCCAAAGGCTGCTACTTTTTTTCTTCATGGTAAAATTTGTATTTACAGGGAGCAAAAGTAATGTTATTTATTTAAATAATTTAGTTGTGTTTGCGCAAACACGTGCAATATTAATACTAATTAACAAGAACGAATTTTTATTTTTACGACTAATTCGTAAATTCGTAAGAATTAATTACTAAAAACAAAGAATATGGA
>JAJBTP010000021.1 GCA_020860805.1 Tannerellaceae bacterium
GTGTACACCGAAGAGTTCCTACAGTGTACACTCAACGGCCTATATAGTGTACACCCAACAAGCTGTATGGTGTACACCCTGGGGTACTTTTCCCCAGTAAAAAGGCAATCTGGGACATTGGAAGTTGGTATTTATAATAGCAAAGCATACTACTTTATCAGTTAAATAGAATTCCTCTCTCAACCTTAGATTTTCATAAAGAGAGGGCACGCAGATGAGGGTATCTGCGTGCCCTCTCGGCTAATATTAAAACACAAAAATTAATTGCGGATTACTTCAAAACTTCCGGTTAGACGGATATCTGTAGAAGAAGCTCCGACCATTACCGAGAAAGTTCCGGGCTCAACGACAAAGTTATTATTGATATCCCACAAAGCTAAATCCTGAGGAGTTAAACGGAATGTTACAGTGTGGGATTCTCCTGGTTGTAAAGTAATTCTTTCAAATCCACGCAGTACTTTTGTATAAGTTGTCACACTGCTGTAATCATCCCGTATATATAGCTGAACTATTTCATCTCCTTTTAGTTTTCCGGTATTGGTTATTTTACAAGTAACAATTACATCTCCCTGTACTCCTTGTTGTTCCGGTGTAACTTTCAAATCACTATAGGCAAATTCTGTATAACTCAATCCATATCCGAATGGATATAAAGCTCCGTATACACTGGCGGAAGCTTCTACATCTGAACCGGGTTTAAACGGAAATGCAAAAGGAACCTGTCCGACGGATTTAGGGAAGGTCACGGGTAAACGTCCGGCGGGATTATAATCGCCAAAGAGAACATCTGCAACAGCTTGTCCACAGAATTCACCCGGAAACCATCCATGTAGAATAGCCGGAATATGTTTGGCTGCATAATTGATAGTAGCAGCACGCCCGTCCAGCAAAACCAATACAACCGGTTTTCCGGTAGCATGCATTGCTTTTATTAAATCGTTCTGACGTCCGGGTAAACTTAAGTCTGTACGGGATTTATCTTCTCTTACTGTTTTTTCTGAACCACCACAAACTAAAATAACTACATCTGATTTTTTTGCAGCTTCAATTGCCCGGTCCATTAATTCACTCTCTTCCTCTGTATAAGGAAAATCAATTAACTCACTTTCCGGAAAGTTTGGATCAATAATTTCACATCCTTTTTCAAATACAACCTGGGCATTAGGTAACATTTGACGGACAGCCTGTTCAACAGTTACCATAGGAGCGTTAGCCGGGCCATAGCGGCAAATCAGGTATCTATGTTCATTGGCATTCGGACCTATCACTGCCACATTTTTGATATCTTTACTCAACGGGAGCAGATTGCCTTCATTTTTCAACAAAACCATGCTTTGGCGTGCCGCATCCAAAGCAACTTCCTGATGTTCTTTACTATGTGCAATCCGGTCTGCCTCTTTTCCGTTTCCTTTGTAAGGGTCATCAAATAATCCCATCATGAACTTCACACGCAAAATTTCTGCCACACGTTTATCCACCATATCCATAGATACTTTTCCTTTGGCTATAGCACTACGCAAAGGAATCACAAAATCTTCCGGTGGAGTAAACTGAGTACGAATATTTAATCCGGCATTTACAGAAAGCGCAACAGCATCTTCATAGCTTTCTGCTACATGATGTTTGGAATGAATAAACTCAACGGCTTCACTATCTGAAACCACATATCCTTTAAATCCCCATTCATTGCGTAATATTTCTGTCAGAAAATAATGGCTTCCGGAAACCGGAACTCCGTCATAATCATTGTACGAACTCATTACACCCAATGCTCCAGCTTCCTGAAAAGCAACCCGGAAAGGTTCCAGATAGAGTGTGCGCATCTCACGGGGAGCTACATGTGGGTCTGTACGGGCACCACCGTCACGTCCACCAACCGGAATACTATAGATGGCAAAATGTTTGGGAGTAGCAACCAATCCATATTTTTGCAGAGAAAGGATCATCTGCTTTCCTAATTGGCCGGTCAGGTATGGGTCTTCACTATAACATTCTACCACTCTACCCCAGCGTGGGTCCTGGGCTATATCCAGAATAGGAGAATAAATATTTGTATATCCTAACGCTATAGCCTCACGGGCTTCCACCTCTCCTATCCGTGCTATTAATTCTTTATTCCAGGTTGCTCCCTGTCCGCACTGAGCCGGAAAATAAGTAGCCCGGTCATGGCATAATCCCCGGATTCCTTCATTCGTATAATCTACCGGAATACCTAAGCGGGTCTGTTCTACAAAGAACCGTTGTACTTCATGTCGTGCCCATACACTTTTGGAATAAGGAAATGAATACTCGGAA
Organism: Tannerellaceae bacterium; assembly: GCA_020860805.1. GTDB lineage: Bacteria > Bacteroidota > Bacteroidia > Bacteroidales > Tannerellaceae > UBA4116. The sequence continues at coordinate 2,296 of JAJBTP010000021.1, forward strand.
CGGAATTTTCCCAGCCCATTATGTTGTTCGTCAATATTTCCGATACCATCTTTCCAGATTTCATTTTTCCATGCCTCCGTGGGTAAAGCATCTTCCAATACCCGCCCGGAACCATAGAGAGTAGCCATCTGGCAGGTCTTTTCGTCCAGAGTCATTTGATTCAGTAAATCCTGCACCCTGGCTTCTAAGGGGGCATCCGGATCTTCATAAATATCCTTTACTCCGTTTTTATTAAAGTCAATCCATCCTTTTTTATAGATTGTGTTTTTCGCTTCAGAATTTCCGGGAAACAAACAAAGACATCCCAGCATCAAAATTAAATACTTCATACTTATCGATTTTGCTTTAGTGTTTTTTAGGATCTACAATTTACAGTAAGAATGCCAGGACAAATATATATTTTTATCCTGGCATCCGATTCATTTAACTCTTAATGTTAATTTCCGGATGTTATTTCACATCCCACCATAGACGAACATTCTGTTTGTTATATGCTGATTGGGCGCTATAGTTATCAGGATTCATTGAAGCCTCTGTTGCCGGTAATAACAATCTGACCGGCATTTCTTCATCATTTAATAATTTTCCTCCTTCTCTATCCTCAACTAATATATCCAAGTCACTTCTCCTAACCTCTGCCCAGGTTTCATAAGCTTGTATATAATTCAGATGAAGCCATTTTTGAGTAGCAATCTGTTGAAGAGCCTGCGCTGGATTAAATTTCATTGAAGATGAAGCCAGCCAGGTTGTAAGAGCAGCATCAGTTACTTCTGTCGCCGGAATAGTATACATTTTATATTTTTCTTCTGCTGTACTATTTGCATAATAATCATAATAATTTTGTATAGACAAAATAATACCTTTATTATAATATTCTTCTGCATCTCCGCTGATAAGATTTCTATGAGCTGCTTCAGCCAAACATAAATATGTTTCAGCAGCAGTCATTCCAATACCTACCGGTAAATAATAGTTATGAAGAAAAACATAACTGTTAGTAACTCCATAAATTTTCTGAATATCAAAATCATCCGTACTATCTGTATGTCTGTTTACTAACTGTATAGCCTGATCTGCTGATATGGGGTAAGGAATGATATCCAATGTTGTATCATACACAATCCCATCATCATCACTGGCTGGTTGGAAGAATAATTTAAGACGAATATCTCCTGCTTCTTCCAATAAATTAACCATCGGTTCCGGGGCATATGCATAATAACCATTTTCTACCCGGTGACTCTGGTAAAGTGCAGTCCAAAGTCCTTCCGGCGCATAATTTTTATCTGAGACTCTTATCACTGCATTTTTAGCATTTGTTGTAATACAACCATCTAAAGGAACAGATGCTAATACTTCTTTTGCTTTACTTTCATCAGCATCAGAAATACGCATCGCATAACGAATACGAAGAGAATTTGCAAAGCGATACCATCCATCCATATCTCCTTGATAAAGAATGTCTTGCCGGTTAAAAATATCATCTCCGCCAGATGCTGTTTTAAAATAATTAGCCGCCTCTTCCAAATCTTTTAAAATTGCATAATAAATCTCCTGTTGAGTATCATATTTTGGTCTAAAGTTAGGTGTACCTCCATAAATAACAGAGCGTGCTGTAAAGGCTTCACTATAAGGCATATTACAAAAAAAATCCGTAGCAATAGCAGTATTAAAAGCTGAAATTATTTTTCCGGCTTTTATATAAGGCTCATATTGCTTCTTTTCATTATCCCCTAACTGCTCATATATCAGATTTATCTCTGCAATAGGACCCATACGTTTCACATAATAATTTGCCAACGAGTATTATCACCTGAAACTTCATATACCTGATAACGTCCTTCACCAGCTCGTCTTGCTAATGCTTGTGTATATGTATTCAACCATCTGAATACATAGTTCCAGCTATCGCCATAATCATTTTCTATTGCATATAAGGTTGCCTGAGCAAACAGATATTCGATTTCAGTTTCTGTAAACCCATCCGGATTTACATGCTTATCGTCCAGTTTATCTTCACAGGAGACAAATAATAATCCTGTAACCACCAGAAAACTATATATTATTTTTTTCATAACTATTCTTAATTTAAATAATTAATAAATCAGAAACTTGCATTAATTGAGAACCCAAAGCTTCTTTCCGAAGGATAAGAGGTATATTCAACATAGGCATTTGTACCACTGGTACCCAATACTGCTTCAGGGTTAATATTCGGAACACTTTTGTATATGAAGAAAAGATTCTGACCTACTAAAGAGACATTCAGGTTATTGAATCCTATTTTAGAAATAATATGATTAGGCACACGATAAGATAGTTTCATCTCTCTCATTT
>JAJBTP010000618.1 GCA_020860805.1 Tannerellaceae bacterium
TATAGCCGGTGTTACCATTACACCGGCTAATAATGGACCTGCAATTCTATCCTCGGTGCGTAATCCGGGGAACTACTTCGCTGACCGACGGTAACGATCCGCTCATTCTTATTGATGGTGTTTTTGGTAATATAAATACGTTGAATAGTATCTTTCCCGATGACATTGAGAGCTTTACTGTATTGAAAGACGCTTCCGAAACGGCTCAGTATGGTTCACGGGGAGCATCAGGAGTAATAGAGATTACGACTAAGAAAGGAAAAAATGAACCGCTTCGAATGAACTATTACGGTAGTTTCAGCATTAATCAGGTAGCTAAAAACCTTAACATGTTATCCGGAAATGATTACAGGCTGTTAGCGCAGGAACGAAAACTGGAATTTACTGATTTAGGATATAATACTAATTTTGTAGAAGAAATTACTGATATAAGTTTTACTCATACTCATCATTTAGCAATCAGTAATGATACAGGTAATTCAAATTACCGGATTTCATTCGGATTCATTGATCAGGAAGGAGTCGTTACCAATAATCATTCCAAAAATTTTACTTCCAAACTGGATTTACGCCAGAATGCATTCAACAACCGTCTGACTATGGATTTAGGTTTGTTTGGGTCTATGCTGAAAAACAGCTACTTATTTGATTTCCAGAAAACATTTTACTCGGCGGCAACATTTAATCCGACTTTTCCCAACCATAAAAACAGCGAAACCGGCGCATGGGACCAGATTTCATATGCCAGCCAAATCACCAATCCGCTGGCATGGCTTGAAGTAGACGACGACGAAGACAATGCACATATCAACATGCACACCAAAATCAATTATTTTATTACGGATGCTTTGAAGTTGTCTGTTTTTGGTTCCTATACTTATAACATGATTGAAAATTCCCAATATTTGCCTACTTCCGTATGGGGACATGGACAAGCCTACCGGGGCATTAAAAAAACAGAACATCTGATGGGTCATTTACTTCTGAATTATAAAAAGAGTGAGGGCATTCATCATATTGATTTATTGGGGTTAGCCGAACTTCAACGGGAGAAACATTCCGGTTTTTACACGACTGTAACAAATTTTTCTTCCGACCGGTTCAGTTATCATAATTTACAGGCCGGAGCAGTCCGTCTGTGGGAAGGGACAGGTTCGTTTTATGAAGAACCGTCACTGGCTTCTTTCATGGGACGGGTTAATTATATGTTTGACAGGAGATATATTCTTACAGTCAATGCACGCGCTGATGGTTCTTCGAAAGTCGGAAAAAAATAATAAATGGGGGGTTTTTCCCATCCTCTTCTGTGGCATGGGCTATTCATGAAGAACGTTTTATGAAAACAAGATCGTTATTCAATGAATTAAAACTTCGTATAGGATATGGACTTTCAGGTAATCAGGATGCTATTGACTCCTATACCTCTTTACAGTTAGTCAAGCCGAATGGGGTTGTGCCTGTTGATGGTTCACCCACTGTCACTTTAGGTACTATACGGAATGCCAATCCAGACCTCAAATGGGAAGTTAAACACACATTCAATATAGGACTGGATATGGCATTTTATAAAAACAGGATATTTTTTAAAACAGACTATTATTATTCAAAAACAAAAGATATGTTATACCGGTATGCGGTGAGTGTACCTCCTTATGCTTACAATTCTCTTTTAGCGAATTTAGGTTCTATGCGTAACACCGGAATGGAGTTTTCACTGGGAATAATTCCCCTTTCTCAAAAGCATATGGAGCTAAATATCAACCTGAATGCAACTCTGCAGCATACTAAATTACTATCCCTGGATGGTATCCACAATGGAGAGCTAATGAATACACCTCAATATATTAGTGTAGCAGAGCTTAATGGTGCCGGTATGCATGGAGGATATAATCAGATTGTATACCATATGGTAGGACAACCTCTGGGTGTCTTTTACCTCCCTAAAAATACCGGATTAGTAGCTGATGAAAAGGGGAAAATGTATATGGTATAGCTGACCTGAATGGAAATGGTGTTAGCCTGGAAGATGGTGAAGACCGTTACATTGCCGGCCAGGTTACTCCTAAAGTAGTAGCTGGTGCTAACATTGGATTCCGCTATGGTGATTTTGATTTATCTATGCAGATGAATGGTGCTTTCGGCCACAAAATCTACAATGGAACATCCCTAACCTATATGAACATGAATTCATTCCCGGATTACAATGTGCTGGCAAAAGCACCCGAAGCGAATATTTATGACCTGACAGCTACAGACTATTGGCTTGAAAGAGGGGATTATATCCATATTGATTACCTGACTATTGGCTGGAATATCCCTGCTAAATTAGTAAAGACTAAACAGGAATTCATACGGCTGTCTTTCACTATTACTAATCTGGCAACAATTACCGGTTATTCCGGCTTATCGCCAATGATTAACAGTCTGGTACTGGATAATACACTGGGGTTGGATGATAAACGAAGTTATCCCGTTACCCGAACTTATACGTTAGGACTAAGTATACAATTTTAATTATTTACTACCATGCAAAAGTACATTTCATATCTCATAGCAAGTCTTATCCTGCTGATTGTTTGTTCCTCCTGCAGTGATTTTCTGGACGAGAACCCCAAAGACCAGTTTCTGGAGGAAGAAGCACAGAAGAGCCTTCAAAGTTTATATCTTAATTATGCGGCTTCTCTCTATACCTATGTCGGAGGTTATGAAAACAGTCAGGGATTACAGGGTACTACCCGGGGAATCTACGATTTCAATACACTAACAACAGATGAGGCCATTATCCCGATACGGGGAGGCGACTGGTATGACGGGAGGATTCTGGCAAAGATTGTATTTCCATACCTGGGGAGAGAGTGACCCTTCCATTCGTGCCACCTGGGAATACCTCTACAAAGTAGTGATATTAAGTAACAAATCAATAGAAGTTCTGGAATTAAACAAAGCTAAATTTGATACTTATACAATAGAGTGTTACAAAGCTGAAGTCAGAGCTTTCAGGGCTCTATATTACTATCATTTACTGGACTTGTTTGCTCGTGTACCCGTTACAACAAGTTCTACGCTATCAATCAAGGAGATTAAACAAAGCGAACGCAAAGAAGTTTTTGATTTTGTGGTGAAAGAACTTCAAGAGTCACTTCCTTTATTAAGTAATGAACGAAGTAATTATTTCGGGGAATATTACGGCCGTATTACTCAGCCGGTGGCTTGTTTTATTCTGGCAAAATTATTCCTAAATGCAGAAATATATACAGATAACGACTGGACAGATACCAGCTACCCGGACGGAAGTTCCCTCTTTTTTACCATAGACGGAGAGTTATATAATACCTGGCAGGCCGTTATCTATTATTGTAACCGGATTGCAGACGCCGGCTATACTTTATCCAATTATTATTCTGATAACTTTGAGGTTTTCAATGAGAATTCACCTGAAAACATTTTTACAATTCCAATGGATAAGAATAATTATACCCATCAAACGCAATACTTATTCCGTTCTCTTCATTATAGTCATTCGGGGGCACTGGGATTCAGTAGTGAAAATGGCATATCTGCCACCCTGGATGCTTTGTACATCTACGGATATGATACGGAAAATCCGGACCCCCGTTTTGAGATGAACTATTATGCAGGCATCATGCAGGATAATGAAGGAAATGTTATTAAAGATGCATATGGAAAAATAGTAGAATATTTACCCTGGGAAATACAACCGGATTTATCCGGAACCACAAATGAGAAAATGGCCGGAGCCCGTATGAAAAAGTATGGGATTGACAAAGCCAATATGAAAGATGGTAAACTGATGGAAAATGATATTGTATTATTCCGCTACGCGGATGTTTTACTAATGAAAAGTGAAGCCAAAGTTCGTAACGGAGAAAATGGAAATGCAGAATTGAATGAAGTAAGAGCACGTGTAAAGGCTCCTTACCGGGAAGCTACTCCTGAAAATATATTGGCTGAACGTTTATTGGAATTAGCCTGGGAAGGATGGCGGCGTCAGGATATGATCCGTTTTGGAAAGTATCATAAAGCCTATACACATCGTCCACAACTCAATGGAGAAGAAAACGGATATACCACTGTTTTCCCCATTCCACAAAGCATTCTGGATTTAAACACAAATCTGGTGCAAAATAAAGGATATCAGTAAATGCTATCTTTTTTTCAAAATACAAATTGTCAATTTGTTAAATAAACTTCGTGAGAATTGAATATTTGAGTTCATTCCGGGGGATGTGGTAGGGACAAACTTACTCTCAGAGGATTCGGGTTTATCAGAATGATTCTATAAATCGGTATTCCCTGTTAAATATAAAGAATATCCTCCTGTCATTTTATCAGATGTTATGAGATAGCACTTTATCAAAACCTTTTGTTAGTTTAAGGAGGTAAGTGTCGTAACAAAAAATAGCTAAAAAACTGCTGTTTTCTTACATACTAACAGTCTAAAACCGGTAAAAATGAGATAAATCTTCAGGTTTATAAGCATCAGATAAGTAGTTTATAAGCATCAGGTAAATATAGAGATGCTTATGAGATTTTAGGGTCATGCTTATGTGTTTTGTGAAATTATATTGCATGCGGTAT
>JAJBTP010000045.1 GCA_020860805.1 Tannerellaceae bacterium
TACTATAGGGATAATTATTTTTTACCATCCGGATTAGAAACCAATTTGTAAACCGAAAGTGATGGTACGGGCTTCCGGATACTGGTCTGCTGCGAGTTCCGGGCTATACGATTGAAAATCGGTAAACGTTAGTAAATTTTGTCCGGTAAAGTAAAGTCTCAGATTGCTTAAGCGTGCTTTCGAAACCCAGGCTGAAGGGAATGAATACCCTATTGTCAGGTTCTGCAATCGAATATAAGATGCATCTTCATAAGCAATGTGTCCCATTTCCAAAGCGCCATTGGTTGTCGGACGAGGAAAATTACCCGTTGGATTTTCCGGTGTCCAGTAATCCACTTTTACGCCATTGAATGCCGCACGCATATTACCGCCGTATTCATATTCTGATAAGAATGGATTATACCGGGTGATACCCTGCACGGTGTAAATATCCATAGAAAAGTCTACATTCTTATAAGTAGCTGATATATTGAAAGAGCCATTCCATTTAGGAAATTTAGAAACAAGTATTTTATCATCGTCATCCAGTTTTCCATCTCCATTGTGGTCAATGATTTTTATATCCCCCGGTTTAGCGTTTGGTTGAGCTGAATCAGGGATATCATCTACCTCACTTTCCTGCCAGATACCAGCTGTTTCGTATTTTTTATAGACACTGATGGGCTGCCCGATAAACCAGTTATTAAGTGGGTAATCATCTTCTACTCCATCCCCGTCCAAATCACCAAACAGTTTCGGGATTTTATTACGGTTACGGGAGAAAGTCATTCCCAGCTGTAAATTAAAATCACGAGTCTGAATTACCTGACCCTCCAGTTGGATTTCTATTCCTTTATTCTGTATTTCACCAATATTATCTTTAATAGTACTGTATCCGGTTACCGAACTAATAGTACGATCTACCAACAAGTCCTTGGTATTGGTTTTATACCATTCTACTGTTCCTGAGAGACGATTATTGAAAAATCCAAAATCGACAGCCAGATTCAAAGTGGTAGATGTCTCCCATCTTAGCCGGGGATTAGAAAGAACAGCATCTGGTGTATAACCGGATAATTTTCCTGTTGAATAATAATCCCATTGGTCGGCCGACGCAATACTTCCATACGGCTGAATGGCTTCATTTCCTACACTACCATAGCTGGCACGAAGTTTCAGGTTAGTAAGTTGTTCTACGTTTTCAAGAAATTCTTCCCGGTATGCATTCCATCCTAATGCCATAGCAGGGAAAAAACCCATTTATTTTCTGCACCAAACACTGAAGAACCATCCCGGCGACCACTCACTGTCAGATAGTATTTGGAAGCATAATCGTATTGTACACGTAAAGCCGTTGAAATCAGCCGGCGCTGAGAGGCGCTCAACGTTGGTATCACTTTTTCAGCGGATTCAATACCATATATTCCCAATAAATCATTCGGTATAAGTGACCCTGCCATCATATTAGTATGTTGGTTCCGTTCAGTAAAACTTTGAATTAGTGTTCCGGAAATATGATTTTTGCCGAACTGATTATCATAGGAAAGAATATTATCAACGGTCCATTCATTTTCATTCTGGTTCTTTATATTGCCATTTCCCATTCCGGTATAGCTACCCGATTTTGAATTGGCTGTATTATAAGTTTCACCCTGATAATTCCAGCTACGCCGACTGGCATTAACACGGAAATTCAGTCCTTTATAAATCGCAAAATCAAAAAAGATATTCACCAGGTCATTCCGGTTTTTCTGTACTGCGGTCTTTTCATATAAGTCAACCAGCGGATTCCAGTTTTCCTGAAGTCCTGTCGGATGCAGATTCAGGTTGCCCTCACTGTCATATATAGAGCCTAATGGCGAACAGGTAACTGCATCTCTCAACAGGCCTGTTACCCCCGGGTCATTAGTAGTAGAAATACTTAATGAAGTATTTAATCCCACTTTGAACCATGAAGTAATCTCCTGGTCAAGATTAAAACGTAATTGTCCTTTTGTAAAATCAGTAGAAGGTACTACCCCGGTCTGACGCTTGAAGTTAGTACTTACAAATACTTTTGTTTTTTCGGTACCGGCAGTAATACTCAGGTCATGGTTCTGGATGGTACCTGTACGCATTAACTCTTTTTGCCAGTCAATAAACTCACCATTACGGATGGATTCAAGTTCCAGCTGGCTGAAGACTTCCGTATCATCCCCGTATTGGTTATTATTAGTAGTACGGTAGGCTTCACGTTTATACTGGATAAATTCCTCCGGCGAATATACATCAAAATTGCGTTTCACATTCTGGATACCATAGTATCCCTGATAATTTACCTGTACAGCACCGGTTGTACCCCGTTTTGTGGTGATAAGAAGTACTCCGTTAGCAGCCCGTGCTCCGTAAATAGCTTGTGCAGCAGCATCTTTTAAAACCTCTACCGAAGCTATATCATTCGGATTAACATCATTGATAGAACCCACTACAACACCATCTACTACAACGATAGGATCAGTACCTCCGGAAATAGAGTTGGTACCCCGCACCTGAATATTGGAACTCCCGCCAGGGCCGGCATTGGAGGTAGTTATCTGCAATCCTGCTGCACGTCCCCGTAGCATCTCTCCCACATCCAATGTAACTGCTTTAGTCATATTTTCCGCTTTGATTGTTGTTACGGAACTTATAACATCGCTCTTTTTCATCACTCCATAACCTACTACTACAATATATATCATCCAACGTGTTAGCATTTTCTGATAAAGAAATCTGAAAAATAGTTTTTCCTGCTATAGCAATCTCCTGTGGCTGATAACCAATATACGAGACAACCAAAATACCCTGTGCCGGTGCCTGCAAAGTAAAATTACCATCCAGGTCAGTAATGGTTCCGGTAGAAGGATCATTTTTTACTACTACATTAGCTCCTATGAGTGGTTCTCCTTCCAAATCGGTTACCACACCGGAAATAGCTTTTGTGGTACCACTTTGCTGGGCAAATACGTCTGTATGCCAGGTGGCCATCACAATCAAACAGATTAGGAGAATACATTGTCTACCCCTCTTAATTAATTGAATGTTCATAATTTCTCTGGTATTATTTTAAAGTTAATACTATGATATAATTTTTTTCTTCTATTATAATTGTATAAGTTCAAACGTATCTTTTACCCGTATATCCTGTGAACTACTTCCTATGAGTATTTCGAACTCACCTGGTTCTACAATCCAGTGCATATCCTTATCCAGCATTTCCAAATCGCCGGGTGTAAGTATAAACTGTATATTTTTTGTTTCTCCCGGTTCTAAGGTAATCCGTTCAAATCCACGAAGCTGGGTATCATACGTAATAACAGAACTAAGTAAATCCCGCACATATAGTTGTACTACTTCATCTCCTTTATAGGAGCCGGTATTGGTTATATCAACCGACACTTGTATATTTCCGGCTATTCCATGTTTTTTAGAAGATATATTCAGGTTACTGTATTGAAAGGTGGTATAGCTCAATCCGTATCCAAATGGATAGAGTTCTCCCACTACGGCTGTATTTCCATATCCGTTAGGGCCATCTCCCGGTTGTCCGGCGTGTGATCCCGGTTTAAAAGGAAAGTTCATTTCAATTTGTCCCAGTGTTTTCGGAAAAGTTACACTTAGTTTACCGCCCGGATTGTAATCTCCAAACAAAACTTCAGGTATAGCCTTAGCACCTGAGGGACTTGGGAACCAGGCTTCCAGAATGGCCGGGATATAACGGTTTTCCCAATTAATCGTCAGCGGTTGTCCATTAATCAATACCATAATAACAGGTTTACCCGTTTCTTTCAAAGCCTGTAAAAGTTTTAACTGACGTCCGGGAAGGTCCAGTCCTGTACGTGATTTACTTTCGCCGGTCCTTAATTCATCCTCTCCTACTACTGCAATTATTACGTCCGACTCACGGGCGCGGGAGACTGCTTCCGCAATTCCGGCTTCTTCTTCACTGGTCAGTGGGGTAGGTATAATTTCACTTTCAGGCCAGGTTGCATCCACTACATCACACCCTTTTGAATAAGAAACATTCGCTTTGTTTCCTACATAGGCTTCAATTGCTTTCAGTACAGTTGTTACCGGAAGATTCTGCGGTCCATAACGGCTGATGTATACTGTTTCATCAATTGCCAACGGACCGGTAACTAATATATTATCCAACTGATCTAACTTCAGCGGTAATAAATTATTTTCGTTTTTCAAAAGAACCAATGATTCACGGGCCATTTGCATTTCAAAGGCTTTGGTTTCTTCTGTAGCAACTATTTTATCCGCAACTTTCGGATCTTTTACATACGGTTCATCAAATAGTCCCAGGCGAAACTTAACCCGCAATACATCAGCCACATTTCTATCCAATACTTCCATAGAAATACTACCTTCTTCAACAAGTTCACGAAGAGGCAGGATAAAGTCGGAAGGATGGGTAAAATTTGTCTTTACATTTAAGCCGGCTTCTACGACCTGTTTGACTGCGCCTTTCATGTCTGCGGCCACACGATGCTTTGAATAAACAAATTCAACCGCTTCACTATCAGATACTTCATAGCCGTCAAAACCATATTCCTGGCGCAATAATTCTGTTAAATAATAATAGCTACCCGAAA
>JAJBTP010000183.1 GCA_020860805.1 Tannerellaceae bacterium
CATATGCACTATGTATAAACAATATTTTAAACAGGCATGGCAAATGCTGAAGGAAAATAAATTTTATAGTTTTATTTACATCCTGGGGACAGCTTTTACCATTACGATGGTTATGCTGATACTAACTACATACAATATTAAAACAGCCAATTTTGCTCCGGAAGTAAACCGGGACAGAACTTTATTCGTTTCAAGGGCACGGGTAGAACCAAAAGATAAAAATAAACCTGGATATTCGGCTGCTTATACAAGTTTACGAATTGTAAAAGAATGCTATTATTCTCTTACAACCCCGGAATTAGTAACAGCTGCACTCCCCTTCTTCGCCGTCACATTAAATATACCGGGAAGTGATGAATTTATAATGTGTGACCGTCTTTCTACGGATGCAAAGTTCTGGCAGTTATTTTCTTTTAAATTTATAGAAGGTAAACCGTATGATGAAGCTGACTTTGAAAGTGGAATACGCAAAGTGGTAATCAGCCAGCGAATAGCCCGCCAACTCTATGGAACGACCAGGGTTATAGGTGAAACCATAGAAATAAATAAAGAACCTTTTATCATCTGTGGCGTAGTAAAGGATGTGCCCACGCTGGCAGAAAATGCCTATGCAGATATTTGGCTACCCTATTCCTCCACCCGTGAAGCTGAAAGTCATATTTATGACAGAGAGAATGTATTAGGCCCACTACACGTGTATATATTAGCACACCATAAAGATGATTTCGAGGTTATCCGGCAGGAGATAAAAAATAAAGTAAGTGTTATTAATTCGGCCCATGAGCAAACAGAATACATGCTATTAGGTCAACCGGATGATTTAGCCAGCAGATATTTACGTCAAAAAGAGGTTAATGAAGTAAATCTGAAAGGCGAAATACAAAAATATGGACTCATTATCTTTTTTCTACTCTTCATTCCGGTTCTTAATATTTCAGGACTTATTATTTCGAGAATGAAAAAAGACAAGCTGAGCTGGGATTAAGAAAAGCTTTTGGAGCATCCTCCGAAACACTGGTGATACAAATTCTGACAGAGAACTTCTTACCTGTTCTGATAGGGGGACTGGCCGGATTAGTTTTTTCCGCTTTCACCATCCGGTTATTGAGTTCTTTTTCCTGGCTTCTGCCTATTCTGCGGGATTTGTCTCTTCTGTTTCTACTCCTGATTTGATTTATCTTATCAACCCTATAACATTCCTGTATGTCTTTCTTTTATGTGTAGTACTTAATATTAGCTCTGCCTTGCTACCGGCATTTCGTACATCCCGTACAAGTATTGTTAACGCTTTAAACAGTAAATAAATATGATAAAACATCTTCTTACATTAATATGGAATCAGCGCAAATCAAATGCTTTGATTACTGTTGAACTATTTCTGATATTTATCTTATTATGGGTTTGCAACTATCAGCTTTATAGTAATCTTAAAAGATTACATGAACCTATCGGATTTGACTTTAACCATGTATACAAAGTCAATATGTCAGAATTACCTGAAACACATCCGGATTGGGAAGATAACAGAAATAAAATAGAAGAAATATATACTTTAATAGACCGGATAAAAGAATGTCCGGGGATAGAACATGTGAGTTTATCCTCGTATGCTATCCCATTTTCTTCCTATTCCAACACATTACTACTTAGCAGTTCTATAGGTGCAACCCAGGTAAAACACGGAGACATCTTTCCGGAATTTTTTTGATGTATTCCGTATGCAGTCCATCAATACCTCTGTAGATATAAAGCAGGCACTTCTGAACTCCGGAGTGGTTGTTACAGAAACGGCCTGGAATGATTTATTTCCGACAGAAACAACAGATTACACTATCCAAAATGATTATTCGAAAGATAAGACTTACCAGACGAACGGTATCCTAAACAGCATGAAACGTACTGCCTATCAGACCTATTTTCCCCATATGTTTTCACTTCTATCCAAATCTGATATATTACAAAGAGGATGGTTAAACAATGAAGAAATCACTTTTCGGGTTACTCCCGGAGAAGATAAAGACTTTCCGGAAAAGTTCAAGCAGTTTATGAAAGGCCGTTCGGCGTCAGGCAATACGTATATTACGACCATTACCTCTATGGAAGAGTTGAAAAGAGAAGCTTATTTAGCCTGGGGGGGGAAAAGAAGACCGGTTCATTCAAACACTTTTCATTCTGGGATTTTTTATGATTAATATTCTACTGGGGGTTGTAGGTACTTTCTGGATACGTACGGAAGCCCGGAAAGGTGAAATGGGTGTACGGGTTGCATTGGGTTCTACCCGGCACGCTCTGAAAGGTATTATGTTACTGGAGGCGCTGCTTTTACTGGCTATCATCTGGATTCCGGCTATACTGGTTTGCATCAATTTAGGCTACATGGATATAATAGGGTCACTCTTTAATCTGGAATTCACCTGGCCTACAGCGATTATATCGATAGGAATAACTACTGCCGTTATGATTCTGATGATTATTCTGGGAGCAATCTATCCGGCTTATGAAGCCACCGCCATAGAACCGGCTGAAGCTTTACATTATGAATAATTTAACTTTTAATTCGTTTCCGGACGTAAACAAAGGGCGAAGCCACCTCCGGCAGCCATACGAACCATGATATTCTGTCCGGCTGTGACGATTGAATTTTCTTTTTTATAATCCCGGGCTACCCGGCCGGCATTCACTCCGTCTTTATACAATTCCATCCGGTAAGTGTCTCCGTCCAGAAAAGAGAGGTCTATCTCCACTAATCTGTCATCCCAGTTAGTCATCCCTCCGATATACCAGTCGGTTCCTTTCCGGCGGGCTGTAATAATATGCTCTCCTACTTTACCGTCCAGTACAATCGTTTCATCCCACACAACCGGAACCGTTGCAATAAATTCCGTACATTCTTCCTCACACATATAATTAGAAGGACTGTCACACAACATATTCAGCGGTGACTCATATACTATATACATGGCTAACTGGCGGGCACCGGGTACCCTGGCTCATTGGTTCGGAATAAGATGGATAATAGCCATTCCGGGCAGTATTCCGCATGGCACCCTATGTGTAGTCCATCGGACCGGCTACCATCCGGATAAAAGGAATTTGTACCTCATAGGTCACCTGGTCGAGTCCGGGAGAAGCCCATTTCATCTGTTCCAACCCATTCACCCCCTCATAGTTCAATACATTTGGATAGGTTCGCAGTAAACCTGTCGGTTTACATACTCCATGAAAGTCAACCAGCATTTTATGAGTAGCACATGTCTCAGCCGCACGATACAGGAACTGCATCATCTGCTGGTCGTCTCTATCCATAAAATCAATCTTAAAACCTTTTATTCCCATCCGGGCGTAATGTTTTACCACTTCTTCCATATTCCGGTCGAACGCATAATAACCGGCCCATAAAATGATACCCACTTTACGGCTACCGGCATAAGCAACTAATTCCGGTAAATCAATTTCCGGTATCACCTCCAGCATATCTGCTTTCAGATTAACAGCCCATCCCTCATCCAGTATCACATATTCGATTCCATACTGAGCAGCAAAATCAATATAAGCCTTATGTGTCTGATTATTAATACCTGTTTTAAAATCCACCCCGTACAGATTCCAGTCATTTCACCATTCCCAGGCAACTTTACCCGGCCGTATCCAGCTGTAGTCTGTAATACGCGAAGGAGCGGCCAGACGGTATACCATATCCGAATCGGCCAGTTCCCTATCCTCCTCGGAAACCTGGAAAATACGCCAGGGAAAAGTACGGGTCCCTTTGGTCTTAGCTATATAATTTTCCCGCTCTGTTACCAACATCTGCAACTCATTATGTCCGCCCTGTTGTACTGTTTTAGGATAACGGGCATGTAACCCGTCCAGTGAGTTAAGTGCCACCGAGTTATTCAGGAACATACCGGGATAATCTTCTACATCAGCTTCTGTTATGCATAGTTTTTTTACCTTCTTCCAGTTCTACCAATACAGGTAAAATCAATAAACGTTCGTTATCTAACTCCGTAACCGGTGCTACAACATACGGATTTTCAAAGGAATTGAAAAACTGTTCATCAAAAGAGGGTGCCGTACTGTTTACATACGAAGCATATACTTTATAATTATTATCAAAATTATAATCGGCTATTTCCGATACAACAGTTATGGAGCCTCTCTTATTCGTTTCGAAACGATAGGCCATACCATCATCATATAAGCGCAGAACCAAACGGTAATTTCCTCTGTAATGAATAGCGACCTCATTGTACACATCCCTGACTTCCTCTTTGGTGTAAAAAGGAGAAGGGATTACCTTATCTACCGAAGCTTTTGTAACCCGTAACACTTCACCCTCTTTCCCCAACACTTCACCGTTTTGTAAAATCATCGAAACAGCCGAAGGTGCCAGAACAATTGTCTCTTCATGCAATAAAGTGATTTCCGTATATTCCCCTACAGATATTTCTGCTTTAAGTTTTTCATTTGGAGAAAAAAGATTATAGCTTTTTTGCCCCTGTATAGTGAAGGATACAAGCAGTAAAAAAATAACAATAAGATTACTTTTACATCTCTTCATACGACTTACGATTTTGATCATAAATTGACAACAAA
>JAJBTP010000060.1 GCA_020860805.1 Tannerellaceae bacterium
CCATATTGGATGGCTGGCTCTCTAACCATATTCGTTTCGGGATTCTCTTCAAGGAATTTGTATTTCTTTTTCATGAGTTAAAATGTTTGATTGTTGTTGTTTACAAAGATAGAATCTTTTCTGATGAAAGATGTTTTTTAATACATGGTTTTTAAGCAGCTTTTTGCAGTAGATGTCCCGCTACATGGTTGTTGGTGATGTAGCGGAAAAATACATATCATTATCCGGGTGGTAAGTGAAAAAGAAATACCATGTGGTTGGTTTGTTTTTGGAGGTTGTTTATTGGTTTGGAGTATAAGGAATGCAGATTTTGCAGAAAAACGCAGAAGAATATTTAAAATCTTTCTGCGAATTCAGCGTTCCCTATACCCTGAACCTAAAAAACAATTCCCAGGGTGAAAAGAGGTGTGTAGAGAGTAGCTCTGGAGAGGGAAGATTTTTCTTCACTTACCGGATAAGATATATTTTGTTATCCATAAGAAACTTATTATATTTGTTATATCCAAAAAGCAGAGAACGATGTACGATAGAGCAGTTATATTAGAAAAACTCCGTAGGCTGAAACATGCCTATCTGCCTGACCATAAACTAATACTGTTCGGCTCACAGGCAAGAGGTGACGCTAATGAAGATTCTGACTGGGATTTATTGATAATACTCAATAAACCGGAACGGGAACCCAGGGATATGGAGTATTATATGACCCCTTTTACAGAATTAGGATGGGAACTAAACGAATATTTTAGCACTAAAATTTATTCGCATAATGAGTGGGAACGAAGTAAACCTTCCCTCTTTTATAAAAATGTACAAAAAGACGGAGTAGAAATTGTATGACACTATCAGCAGAAGAACGGAATGCGATTGTTAATAATCGCATAGAAAAATCCAAACAAACACTCAACGAAGCTAAACGCATCATCGAGTTAGAATTATGGCCAGCCGCTGCCAATAGATTATATTATGCAGCATATAATATAGTAACCGCTTTATTAATCAAAAACGGCTATACCACACAAACCCATGCCGGAGTAATCCGTTTGTTGGGTTTACATTTCATTAAACCCGGAATTATTCCGACCGAAATAGGGAATATATATACCCGACTATTTGAACTCCGTCAATCCGGAGATTATGACGATTGGCGAATTATAGGAGAAGCAGATGTAAAATTAATAGAAGAGTCAGCCGAAAGATTCATACAAACAATAGAAAAACTACTTAATCAATAAAATAGCCGCCCCGTTTTTAGCGGGGCTGGATGTCGTTGTCTTCGACGGGTTTTAATATTAGTTTCTTTATCTGAAACAAACAGTGTATGTTTGTATATAGATTAATTAAAAAAAGATGAAGCATTTTCTTTCTGAACCGGCAGTTTGGAAAACAACTTCCGAATTTGTTACACCCAATGGAGAAATATCCAACAGCAAAGGGGAATCTGTTATTTCTATCTCTGAAACAGAAATTATAAACGAGAGCTGGGCTCAAATAGGGGATGTGAAAAGGATTAATACCTATAAATTAATTCCTGTTTCTTCAGGCGAGTTTCGTTATGAATCATTCAACCCTGAACTCGGAAAGCAAATTGGTGTGTACAATATTGACCGTAATACGATATTTTCTAAGTTCGAGGTAGAGGCTACTTCTCTTAACGGATATGAAATTATCCGGCGGGAGAATGATGTCTGCTATGCGCAAGGTGCGCTTTATGACGGTAACAAACTCCTTAATACATGGAGTGCTATTCTCTCTAAATTAAGATAAGCCTTCCCTGAACGGTTGGTGAAACCGGGAATATCAGAATTCGTAGAATTATTGTTCCGGATTATTTACCGTCTACCATAGGAAGTCACTCCTGGCAGGATTTCTCTTCCAGCAGATGTTCTAATACTAAAACCATGAGGGAGCCCATTATAAATCCGTTGCCTGCTATGGGTTGTAATACACCGGGCATAGAACCGGCAAATGCAGGAGGAGCGAACGAAATGAATATGCCTGTCATTACCGGAAATCCGATAATGATGGCACTTCTGAAATCAGAAATACTTTTTTCTGCTCCTATTAATTGTAGCCCGGATGCAAGCTGTGTACTCATTACATATAATAGTACACTCCCTAAAACCACCCCGGGAATATAGGAGAACAGGAATAAGGATTGTGGGAAAAAGGCAGAAATAATAAGCAAAACTCCTGCCACAATGAGGGGAAAACGGGAGGCGGATTGTGTAGCTGCAATGATTCCCGGACTCATGGAATAATCAACCATACCGATTGTCCCCAGACTACCGGATAGCATATTGAATATTCCTGCAACTCTCAGTCCCCGTCTGCTTCTTCCGGCAATTGAATCTGCATGTATGAACGTAGCTGTTGCCTGAATGGCTCCGAATTCGTTGACGATAAGTGCTAAAAAGCAAAAAAAGAAGGCAATAATGGCTGAAAGGTCAAACTCAGGAGAGATAAACAGATTTTCTTTTATAATTTCTGCGTTTAGTCCGCTGACGGATGGATGCACAGGGGTACCAAATAGGGTTAAATAGATAGCAGTTCCAAGAATTAATCCCAGCAGTATTATTTGCGATTTATATATCCCCTTGAGAACCAAATTTCCGAAAATCATCAATAAGGTAAGGCATAGGGCGAATATGAGGTTGAAAAATACACTCCCGTTCGTGCCCGAAGAGAGACTAATGGCTAACGGCATAATGGTAATAGCCACAAGTATCAGAACCACTGCCACAACCCGCGTCGTAAATATCTTTTGTATATATTCAAAAAAGGTACCCAATGAAAGTAGCATCGTCATGGCTCCCCCTAAGACTATGGCTGTATAGACAGCATTAACAGACAGATTACTACTGCCAACCAGCCCAATCAGCAAGACTGTCGCAGGTCCGGTTAATACAGGTAAGCGATGTCCCAGCCAAACCTGAATAATAAGTGCTAACCCTGTCAACATAAATAGCTTTTGTGAATAGATAGTCTGCAACATGACATCTTCTGTATGTAAACCGGATACTACTCCTGAGAGTATAATAAGAAAGGGTAAGGTGATAGTAAACCATTGTACACCATAGAGAAGCATATCTTTGAGGGTCGGTTTGTCGTCTAATTTATATTTCATGCCTGTTTTCATATTTATAAAGGTTATATTTTGTCAACTAATTATTACCAAAGATAGGGAATAAGCCGGTATTTTACTTTCCGGGTGTAATCGAGGTATCCATCAAGTTCTTTTTTTCAGCATGGTGTCCTCCAGATACGTCCTGATAGCTATTATAGTTATTATAAGGGCGGATGGAATAAAGGTATATACAGTTCCGGTAAGCAGTGGAACGGAGATTGCCCAGATAAGGATGGAACTGTAACCGGGATGACGAACCACTCCATAGACTCCTGTTGATATAACTTTTTGCTCTCTTTCGGTCTGTATGCGTGAAGAGGATTCAAAGTATTTGTTTGTCAGTAAAGATTTTGTACTTATCACCACGGATAGTATGTATAGGACTATTCCCACGTAGCAATAGTTAAAGTCCATACGTGCCCATCCAAACCTGATATGGAGTCCGATAAAGATATTCATTACTATAAATGTGCATACCACATATAAGGAGAGGAGTACTTTGTCCCATGATTTTGTCCCGGCTTTGATATTCTTCACCCGTTCGTTGAGTACTTCCGGATTGTGACGGACGAGTATATATAGTTCTGTGATATAACTTCCGGCAAGAATGATAAAATAGAGGAGAAGTTGCCTTCCGGTATGAAAAGTGCCTGCTGCAATTAGTATAACAGCCATTTGAAACAGCATTTGAAGGCATATTCTGATGATATACCTGATGCCATGGTTCGATAATCCGGCTTGTTTTTTCATATTTTTTGCCTTTTATGTAAAGTTGTTCAGATTTGTCTATATACTTTTCTAAAAAAAGCAAAAATTTTATTCAGAAACACACTCTGACAACCACCCCCAGCAACAAAACCCCAATCACCCCATACACCACCATCCTCAGCGGAAAAGAACGTTTCGTAGCAATCTCCGTTTGCGTTTGTACCTCCTCCCGGTGAGCCTGCTGTATCATTTCTGTAGTCAGTTGAGTAGAAACCTCTTTCTCATCCCTTTTCTTTTCCGACAAGACATCCAACACAGTAACAGTTTCAACATACTGCCGGGCAGAAGAATCGGGTGGGAGGAAGGTGATTTGCCGGAGTTGGATATGAGTCTGGTTTTGCAGGCTCCGCATAAACGAACCCTGCAAACTATCCGTACGCACCCGCCGGAGAGAGTCCAGCCGTACCACATGACTTTCGTTGAGCGTACTCCGGCTACTCCTGCAACCACCAGCCATCAACAACAAGCAGCCCGCCAAACAACAAAAAATCGAATGTTTCATTTCAGTATAACTTGTTTACGGTTAATACCATTCCTTTTTAATGAAAGATGCAGAATATTACGTTTGCAGTAAAGAATTGCCTGGTCGAAATCCACCGGGCCTCCTGTAATACATGTAATAAATACAGATTATCCTCCGTCCGGCAGTCCACCGCAAGGCCCGATGAGGAGAACTCCCCACCGTCCCTTCCCGACGGGACGAT
>JAJBTP010000301.1:0-2228 GCA_020860805.1 Tannerellaceae bacterium
AAAACCATATTAAAAAAATTGTTTACTACCGACGAATCTGCTAATTCCAGATCACTATGATGACCAACCATTATATTATCTGCAAAACTGACAATAATAATGCCTAATTGTCCCAGCATAATGGGTACCCCTAACCGGAGTGTATCTTTATAGTGTGGCTTAAATGAAGAGAGATTCATATATGAATAACTGACATAAAATTATAAAAAATAGACCAAAAAAACTATCGATAGTTATTATAGATAGTCTTTTTAGCTACTCTTTAAAATAGTTAGAAGAGTCACCGGTCGGAATATTTCTTAAGAGTCAGAAAGCAAAAGAAATTTAAAGGATTTCAACTGAATTAATAACGATATTGGTTAAAGGGCGATCGGATGAATTGGTCTCCACATTTTCTATTTGGTCTACAATATCCATACCATCTATCACTTCACCATATACGGTATAATTATTATCCAGAAAAGGAACTCCCCCGATGGTTGTATACACTTTTTTCTGTTCCGGATTAAAAATAGCCTCTTCTTTTCTTTTTTCTGCTTCCAATTCTGTTTTACCAATCAAAGTATCCCGCAAAATCGCTAATTCATCTTTTTCCTGATTCCGGTGAAGTTGCATAATTTGTGGTTTGTATTCCTGCTGTAATCTTTGGAAAATAGCACTTTTCAACTGTGATATTTTTTTTGTTTTTCCATCTGGTTTAATTCCATTTCGGAATAAACTTTACCGGTTACAATATAAAACTGGGAAGCTGAAGAGGCTTTTTGCGGATTTACTTCATCACCGGTGCGTGCTGCGCACAAAGCTCCTCTTTTATGAAATAGAAACGGATAGATGATTTCAGTATCAACTGTATATCCTAAATCTCCGGCACCCAATTGTTTACCAATAGGAGCATCTTTAGAGGTGACATCACCTCCCTGTATCATAAAATCTTTAATAACCCGGTGGAAAAGCAGACCGTTGCATTGTCCCTCTTTAACTAATTTCAGGAAATTATCTCTGTGTTTAGGTGTCTCGTTGTAAAGTTTTAGTTTGATATCTCCCCGGTTGGTATGCATTACTACCTGAGTTTCGTTTGTCTGCTCCATTTATCTGTTTATTTTTTTACGATTGACATTGATTTTATTTTGATATTTTTCAGTGGTCTGTCATTGGAATTAGTCATAACTAATTGAATTTTATCAACTACTTTTTGTCCACTAACTACTTCACCGAAAACTGTATAGTTCCCGTCCAGATGAGGAGAACCACCCTCCAGTATATAAGATTGTCGTTGTTCCGGAGTGAATGTTTTGTTTTGTTCTCTTTCCATTTTATCTAATTCCAATTCGGTAAAGAATTTTCCGGTAACGATATAAAATTGAGTGGCAGAAGATTCTTTTTCAGGATTCTTATCATCAGAAGAACGTGCTGCACATAAAGCTCCTCTTTTGTGATAATATTTCGGATATACGATTTCGGCTGGGATCCGGTAATCCAAATCATTACTACCCAGAATACTATCCAGTGGTGCATCTTTAGACGCTATATCACCCGCCTGTATCATAAACTGTTTAATAACCCGGTGGAAAAGGAGTCCTTCATAGGTATTATTCTGTACATGCTTAATGAAGTTCTCTTTATGAAGAGGAGTATCATTAAATAACTTAACTTTTATTTTTCCCATATCGGTATCAATTAATACCAAAGTCTCTTCTTCCTGAGCAAAGACTCCTAAGCCTGAGCAAAGAAAAACTATCAACAACAACCAAGTGGAAATATGATTCATCATTTGGGTAAAGTTTGATTAATTCAGACAAAAGTAGTAATAAAAAAGAGAGTACCCTATACCTTAATTTGATTCTTTTCGTCAATTTCTCTCATTGTAAAACATGCTATTAGCCGGAGCTTATATCTTGCAGATTGTTTTTAAAAATAAAAAAGAGTACGCCGGCCAGGCATACTCTTTTGAGTATTTTTTACTAAGAGGGAACTTTAGAATAATTTATTCGGATATTCACCGGCATCAACCAATGACTGAATTTTATCTACTACGCCCTGACGGTCGGCGGCATATGTAACACCAAACCATTTAGAAGTAGTATCCAGTACTTTTACAGAGGCTTTGCCAGTTGTGATTAATTCATTTACTACTAAAGGAATGAAAAATTCACTTTTCAGATTATCCATATTTTCTCTGAGGAAATCAATGAAATATTCTTCTGAATATTTGAAATAATCAGGAGTAA
>JAJBTP010000301.1:2238-4584 GCA_020860805.1 Tannerellaceae bacterium
ATATTCATTGAAACAGGAGTTTTCTCATCTATAACAACTTTAGTACCGTTTTCGTCGTTGAACTGGATTTCTCCATCTATTTTTTCAATAGCTGTACGTTCTACAACTCCGGTAAGATAACCCTCTTCATTTGTTTCGCATACACCACGTGCAACCGAACCACTTTCACTTAGCGTATTGCCAACACGGTAACCAATCATGCAATACTTGTTTTCTGTACCGGCCATATTAGTCAGTGCTTTACCCAATACTGCAAAGCTGTCTTTTCCATAGAAATCATCCGCATTGATTACAGCAAATGGCTCTTTAATAACATCTTTACCCATCAATACCGCATGGTTTGTTCCCCAGGGTTTTTCACGTCCTTCAGGACAGGTAAAACCTTCCGGAAGATCATTTAAATCCTGGAATACCACTTCTACAGGAATATGGTTTTCGTATTTTGAGATAATTTTTTCACGGAAATCTTTTTCGAAAGTTTCACGGATTACAAATACCAGTTTGCCAAATCCACCACGGATTGCATCAAAGATAGAGTAGTCCATGATTGTTTCTCCATTGGGGCCAAGGCCATCCAATTGCTTTAAGCCTCCGTAACGGCTACCCATTCCGGCAGCTAATACAAATAATGTTGGTTTCATAAGTTTTTAAGTTTTACAATGCTTTTCAATTAGTAAGCAAAAATAGTAATTGCATTGACAATTGACAATTGAAAGTTCACAATTAATTAGGCTATTCTTTCATTATATCCCATAGGTTCAGTTTTCCTCTTGGATATTGTTGTTTTTTAGTTAAGTTCCAGTACTGCAATCGAAGCTGCCGGCAGGGAAATTAGTAATTGGCCTTCTGCTGTTTTTGCTCCTGTAAAAGATACTGGCTTTACTAAATCCGGTCTATCAAAAGTATTATGATCAGTGATAGAACCGGCTCTTAATATTCTTCCTGTTATTTTGTTAAATTTTTGTCCCGTTGTATCCAGTGTTATCTCTTGTTTGTTATCCGGATCTACATTCGCCAGCGTGATGTGTATTTTCCCTTCTTTATTTCTGGAGGCCGAAGCACTTACCATGGGCACTTCCCGTTTATTTGAATCGATTATTTTTTCACAGAGTATATCCAGGGGTATATGGATTGCATCCTGATGAACTTTATACATTTCGAAAACATGGTATGTGGGTGTTAAAACCATTTGTTTATTATTTGTCAGAATCATAGATTGTAACACATTTACAATCTGGGCGATGTTAGCCATCTTCAGCCGGTCTGTATATTTATGAAATAAATTCAGCGTAAGAGCAGCAACAAATGCATCCCGCATAGTATTTTGTTGATAAAGGTGTCCGGGAGTTGTTTCCGGCTCTTCATCCCACCAGGTACCCCATTCATCCATCATCAGAGCAACTCGTTTTTGGGGATCATATTTATCCATAATCTCAATATGTTTTATAAGAACATCTTCTATTTCCAGACATTTTCCTATCGTATTATAATATTCCTCTTTATTGAATATTGTTGCGGCTCCTTTACTTCCTTCCCAACCGGTAACTGTATAATAATGCAGTGAAAGTCCATCCATATGATAAGCTGCATTTTTCATCAGAATTTCTGTCCAGTTATAATCATAATCACTGGCACCACTTGCAATTTTAAATAAACGGTTGTCATCGTAATTCCGGCAATAAGTAGCATAACGCCGGTAGAGGTCTGCATAATATTCCGGACGCATACTGCCTCCACATCCCCAGCTTTCATTTCCAACTCCTAAATATTTTACTTTCCAGGCTTTATCCCGGCCGTTTTCCCGGCGTAACCGGGCCATAGGACTATCTCCTTCCGAAGTCATGTATTCCACCCATTTAGCTAATTCTTCCACAGTTCCACTTCCTACATTTCCACTGATATAGGGCTCACATTCCAGTAACTCACATAAATTCAGAAATTCATGTGTTCCAAAACTATTATCCTCGATAGTTCCTCCCCAGTTGTTATTCACCATTTTAGGATGATTTTCCCGTGGTCCGATACCATCCATCCAGTGATATTCGTCAGCAAAACAACCTCCCGGCCAGCGTAGATTCGGAATTTGTAATTTTTTTAATGCCTCCAGCACATCGTTCCGGTAACCGTCTGTATTAGGAATATCTGAGTCAGGTCCAACCCATAATCCTCCGTAAATGCAGGAACCTAAATGTTCGGCAAACTGACCGTAGATATGCCGGTCAATTATTTGTGTGGATTTTTCCGGATGGAGCTGTATTTGAGCTCCTTTTTGTGCCTGTAAGGTAAAACTTATGCACACAGTTAAACAAAGAATTAGCTTTCTCATGGTATTTTCATATTAGAATG
>JAJBTP010000181.1 GCA_020860805.1 Tannerellaceae bacterium
CTCTAGAAAAAGAGACCATAGTTATTATGGACTCTTTTTTATTATCATATTAATTGCCTTATCAGGAAAATTCACCTCTTACTATTTCTTCTTTATCTTTATCCCAGTACATAGTACGTCCTTCCAGATAAGCACGGGTTCCCATATGAGCCGTCATCGCTTCTTCAAAAGCCTGATCGATATTACAACTTGGAGTCTTACCCTGACGAATACACTCCAGCCATTCACGGATATGCAAATGGGTAGTATCACATCGTTTACCATTTACATAGGTATATAAAAGACCCCGTTTAGCAAAATAAAGTTCAGTCGGAGATGTTACCGAATCCGAACTATTCTGACCAGGCACATATGTATAGAAGGGGTCTTCTGTAGGAAGAACTCCCTGACGAATTTTTTCCGCATAACGGGTGGAATCCGGGTCTACCGTTACCTCCAGTATATTAGAAACTTCCATAGAAGCATCATATCCCATAAAGACTTTGCCCCGATGCCGTGAACTTGCAAGCGTAGCACTATACAACATAGTCATATTCTGATCCGGAAACTCAAAAGTTGTCTGTAAAACATCCGGCACAGTACGTCCATCTTTAAAGAAGTAAATCCCCCCCCGAAGAGGTCGCTGAATGAGGAATACCCACTTTCATAATCTGGTTGACCGCATCATACTCATGTGTCAGCAAATCGCCGGAAAGTCCTGTACTATAATCCCACCAGCAACGCCAGCGGAAAAAACGTTCCAGACTAAATTTACTACGTTCTTCAGGTCCCACATATCGTTCGAGTCCGTATTTAGTCATATAATCCATATATTCCTTTACACGTTCCGGATCTCCTTCAAACTGTTTCCAGTCAATTGTCTGCGGTGAAGCACCGTCAATTATGTCATATACCCATGCCCCATTCGGAGAGTTACGGTTAGTACAAACTTCAATCAGATTAACAGGACCTAACAGGCCTTTACCAATTATTTCCTCTGCTTTCTGATAACAGTCTGTCTGACGTCCCTGATGTCCTAACTGGAACACAATACCAGTTTCTTTCACGACTTGTCTCACCAGATATGTTTCAGGTACAGTCCAGGATAAAGGTTTCTCAACATATACATGTTTTCCTGCGCGGGCTGCATCAATGGTCATCGTACTATGCCAATGGTCAGGAGTACCAATAATAACCGCATCAATATCATCAGCAGCCAGCAGTTCTTTATAATGACGGTACCGTTTAGGAGCTTTCCCAAACTTGCCGTTACTACCTTCACGATTCACATTAGAACCTGCCCGGATGGCTTCATCTGCGAAAACATCAAAAATATCACACACCCCATTGATAACAATATTCAGGTCATCCTGTTCCAGATATTGTTCATACCGGTTGTCATTCTTATTCTGTTTGTGTCCTTCTATTACACTATCAATCCAGGAGGGTTCTGCAAATCCTGCTGCCCTGAGTAATTGTTTTCCACGAATACCAAAGCCTATAATACCTAATCGGATTTGTTTTCCGTCTTTTGCCGGTTCAAGGAAAGAAGCACCTTCCCCACTTACCGGAAAAATATCAGAAATATTACGATTAGTACGCTCAAGCTTTTGTTTTTTATACACACCATATGCCAATGCGCCTAATACAGGAACTGTGGCAAGTGCTTTTAATGCTTCACGTCTACCTTTGGAAGGTTGCTGCTCTTCGTTAGCCGGTTTCTTATTTAAATCATCTGTTGCCATACATCAAATCAGTTTATATTTAAGAAAAAAGTCAGGGACATATTTTACAACGACCCTGTCCAGACCGATAATGCGGGAAGTTGGGAAAGTACACAGCAGACCAAGTGCTGCAAATTCCACCAGATTTTTATCAATCCATAGATAGGAACCTTCAAAAGGCATCAAATAAGAAACTCCTAAAATAGCCGGGTGAGAAAGTGAATACATCAATAACAAAAACATTCCCCCTATACAGGCAATACGAGCAAACAACCCGGTTATCAATGCAAAACCAATCAGAATCAAACTCCATTCATTTACAAAGTTCACAACCTGCATCAAGTCTGCACTCTGTGTCATCTTAATAAAAAAAATCGGCTGCAGGGCCTTTGGAATCCAATAAATAAGGAAGCGAAGTCCATTTCGGATTAACTACTTTAACTAATCCTTCATACATGAAATGCCAGCCGATAAAAACTCTTACTATAGTCAACCAGGTTAGTTGGGCTTTAGTATAATTACATTCTTTCTTCATTTTTTTGACCTAAAAAGGTAGAATTAAAAACGAAAACACCCGAAGCCGTGAACGAATGCTCAGGCTCCGGGTATTATTTAATTCTATAAAAACTAAACTATCCGTAAAGGATTAGTCCAGGATTTTAACTTTAATATTACGGAACCAAACATCATCTCCGTGATCCTGAAGACCGATGTAACCTTCTTTGTTTTCACCACCACAGTTTAACAACAGGTCATAAGCAACCGGCCATTTATCCTTGCTGAATTTACTATTATCCAACATTTCCTGCCATTGTGGAGTCCACAAATGATATTCTACAACCGGCTCATCATTTTGATAGTGAACAATTGTTCCTTTGTAGCAAAGGATTTTAGCCTTGTTCCACTCACCGAAAGGTTTTGTGTTCTGTGGTACAGCAGGAATCATATCATACAAAGATGCAGATTGGCGATTGTTATTTTTACCCATTCTTGCATCAGGGTGATTTACGTTATCCAATACCTGATATTCAGGAGCAGAAATATAAATCGGTTGACCTTCGATTTCCTGCGCAAGATAGAAGATACCTGAGTTAGAGCCTTTTGCAACTTTCCATTCAAGTTCCAACTCAAAGTTTTTGAACTTAGTATCAAAAATAAGGTCACCACCATTGGAAGCACCTGCTTCACCAGCACCTGAACCATTAATTTTAATTGAGTTGTCCTCAATAGTCCAGGCACCTGGTGCATCCGGACGATTATAACCTCTCCAACCTTTGAATGTTTCACCATCGAAAATAGTAATCCATCCATCCGCGTCCTCCGGATAGGTATTACCCGATAAAGTTACTTCCTTTACTGTAGGTTCCTCAGCAGATGCATTCTCCGCTTTTTTGCCACCACCACAAGATGTAAAATAAGCCATGGTCAGAACTGCTGTTGTTAATAATAAAGACTTTTTCATTGTTCGTTTAATATTTTATTTTTAAATTATTTAGGCATATCCACCAGATTCCAGCCTGAACGATAATTATGCTTAATCAATTCTTCTGCAAAACGTTTTGCATTGATAGGATCAGTCATTTCTTTATCGAATGTTGGGTGACCATCTTTAATCTTGAATCCGTCTTTAATTACAATACGGAGAGTTTCGTCATCATTAATATTAGTGAAACGCATGTTAGGACCATCCCAGTGTAATTCTTTATGAAGTTCCTGCAAACGAACAGCTAACACTCCCATAACAACCATTTCGTTAAATGGTCCTGCTTCTGAGAAGTCAGATTTTGTTTTCAAACGGCTTGAAGCATTTTCTTTTGCTGCACGGATAAAATCTTTTTCATGACCACCGCGAGTTGCATCAGGTACACGACGGCATACTTTCGGAGCATTGGGTACACGTCCTGATAATAACCATGGATTTACCCCATAGCAACCGCAAATCAATGTATCTTTTGTTCCGTGGAAAATTACACCACCACCTTGATCATCCATATCTCTTCCTGCAGGGAAACCTTCCGGCATATCCGGACGAAGACCTCCATCAAACCAATGTACTTCAACTTCAGGTAAAGCAACCTTCGGCATATTATCACGAGCAGGGAAAGTCAATTTCACATGTTGAGCACTTGGTGCACAATCTCTCAGCAACAAAGTTGAAGAACCCTGAACTTTAGTAGGATATCCTAATTGCAGACCTTTGAATACAGGATGAAGTATATGACAAGCCATATCACCCAAAGCTCCTGTACCATATGCCCACCAGCCACGCCAGTTCCACGGATGATAAATATGGTTAAACGGTTTCAGCTCTGCCGGTCCTGTAAATAAATCCCAGTTCAATGTTGAAGGAATCTTATCTGCCTTTTCAGGAGTCATTAAACCTTGCGGCCAGATAGGACGGTTAGTGAAAGCTTCAACTTTGGTAATTTCACCGATTTCACCATTCCAAATCCATTCACAGATTAAATCTACACCTTCACCCGATGAACCCTGGTTACCCATCTGAGTAGCTACCTGGTATTTATCAGCCAGTTTAGTTAACAAACGAGATTCATAAACTGAATGAGTCAATGGTTTTTCGCAATATACATGTTCCCCCAGAGTCATTGCGTCAGCTGCAATAATAGCATGTGTATGGTCAGCTGTCGCAACCATTACTGCATCAATTGAGCTACCCATTTCATCAAACATTTTACGGTAATCCCAATATTTTTTTGCCTGTGAGTAACGATCGAAAACCGGTTTTGCATATTTCCAGTCCACGTCACACATAGCTACAAGGTTTTCACCTTCCATGTTACGCAGCACACATGCACCCCGGCAAACGATACATACACCAGCAATATTCATTTTGT
>JAJBTP010000356.1 GCA_020860805.1 Tannerellaceae bacterium
GAGTATGAAAAGATGTTTATATGTCATTTGTATAGTGATGTTGATGTCGTTGACCGGAGCTTTCGGCCTATCGGCCCAGGAGCTTAATTTAGAACGTTCTACTATTTTTGACGCTTTAACAGCGACGTCACCGGGTAAAGGTGAAGTTATCGTTAACCAACCCAACGCCATAAAAAATATGGTGGGGACCCGTTCGTCAGTATCCGGTTCGGAAAGAGGCGAAAACGTAAATTATATTAAAACCCAGGGCTACAGAGTTCAGGTATTTTCGGGAAATAATCAACGAAGTTCTAAAGATGAAGCTTTTCAAAAAGAAAAAGAAGTAAAGCAATATTTTCCGGAGGTACATACTTATGTATCCTATAATGCTCCTTTCTGGCGATTGCGGGTAGGAGATTTTAGTTCCCATGAACAGGCCTATTATCTGTTACGTCAGTTATCAGATGCATTTCCCAAGTTTGGAAAGGAAATGTATATCGTAAAAGAAGAAGTAAGAGTACCTATTCATCAATGGGACTACTAGTTATTGTTAAAAGAAAGAATGAAAGAAACAGAAGAACTTTTAAACGCCCGGAACGAACTGAGCCTTCATTACAAGAGTATTCTTGAATTATTAGGGGAAGATTCCGGACGTGAAGGATTAATTAAAACTCCTGAAAGAGCTGCTAAAGCTATGCAGTTTCTAACCAAAGGATACAATGAAGACCCTTGCGCAGTATTAGCTTCGGCTAAACTTCTGGAAGAAGATTATAAACAAATGGTAATTGTAAAAGATATTGATTTCTTTTCTCTTTGCGAACACCATATTTTACCTTTCTTCGGAAAAGTACATGTCGCTTATATTCCAAATAAATACATAACAGGTTTGAGTAAGATACCACGTATCGTAGATATCTTTACCAGACGGTTACAAATACAGGAACGTTTAACATTACAAATAAAGGATTGTATACAGAATACATTGGATCCGTTAGGAGTAATGGTCGTAGTAGAAGCCCAACATATGTGTATGCAGATGCGGGGCGTAGAAAAACAGAATTCTATGACAACAACTTCCGACTTCACCGGTTTTTTTCAACAGGCTAAAACCCGTGAGGAATTCATGAATCTGATAAAGCATAACAGGTGAGTTTATTCTTTTCCTGTATTATATATAAATAAAAAAAGGGAATAGTTGGACAAACTATTCCCTTTTTGTTGCCTATTCTTTTTATTTCTTATCCCAGGAATGAAATAAGGATACCTGCTGCTACTGCGGAACCGATTACACCTGAAATATTACTTGCCATACAATATTGTAATACATGGTTTTTAGGATCATGTTTTAAGGCTATCTCATTGGCTACACGGGAAGCCATAGGTACAGCACTTAAACCAGTTGCTCCTATCAAAGGATTAATTTTCTTTTTCGAGAAAAGATTTACTAGTTTTACAAACATTATACCACCAGTGATAGATAAGGCAAATGCAAGAAATCCTCCTACTACAATACCAATAGTCTGCCAGTTCAAGAAGGCTTCTACTGTCATAGTGGCTCCTACACAAAGTCCTAAGAAAATAGTTGCTGCATTCATAATGCTATTTGAAGCCGCATCAAACAGACGGAATGTATTAGTACCAATTTCTTTTACCAGATTCCCAAACATTAACATACCAATTAGAGGTACAGCACTTGGCACAAATAGAGCTACTACTGTAGTTACAACAATAGGGAACACTATTTTCAGAACCTGCATGTTCTTAATTTCGGTAGTGGAAGGAAATTTCTTTTCCTGTTCTTTCATGTTTATCTTCAATTCTTTTTTAGAACAAAAAACATTCACTACCAAAGGTATAATTACCGGAACCAGAGCCATATACGAATAAG
Organism: Tannerellaceae bacterium; assembly: GCA_020860805.1. Taxonomy (GTDB): domain Bacteria; phylum Bacteroidota; class Bacteroidia; order Bacteroidales; family Tannerellaceae; genus UBA4116. Next base: position 1,868 of record JAJBTP010000356.1, read on the forward strand.
CCGCAATAGCAATAGGTCCTAATAAGTGAGGAGCAAGTTTTATAGTAGTAAAGATTGCAGTTGGCCCGTCGGCACCTCCAATAATTCCTAAAGACGCTGCTTCCTTAGGTGAAAACCCTAATAAAATAGCAACCAATAATACAGTAAATATACCTAACTGAGCTGCTGCTCCAAAAATAGAAAGGCGCAGATTACGCAACATAGGTCCAAAATCCGTTAAAGCCCCTACACCCATAAGAATGATAGGAGGTAAGAATCCGGTTTTAATAAGCATATAATAGAGAAAATTCATTATACCCAATTCGTGAGCAATATCATGTAAAGGCATATGCCAGATATTTTTAATTTCTCCTCCTACGTCTATCAATCCATTTTCATCCGCCTGAATAACGCCCATCTCACCACCAGGAAAATTAGCTAACAATACCCCGAAAGCTATTGGAACAAGTAATAAAGGCTCATACTGCTTTTTTATACCTAAATAGAGTAATATAAAAGCCAGTGCATACATGATAAGGAACTGCGGTTCAGCAATAATATTGCTGAACGCAGTCATATCATATAAATTTCCAAATATCTCTTTCATTATTGTATAGTCATTAATATATCATCCTCGGCAACAGCATCACCCGGATTCAATTGAATAGAGGTAATGGCACCATTACATTCAGAACGTACTGCATTATATGTTTTCATTGCTTCCACATAGCAAAGTACATCTCCTTCTTTCACAGTATCTCCTACTTTCAACGGTGTTTCTCCGGCAGCTTTTACCAGGAAGAATTTACCTTCCAGGGGTGAAAGCACTTCTTCCCCTGCGCCTGCAGAGGCAGCCGGTGCGGGCGCTGCAACCGGAGCGGCTGTCGAAGCAGAAGCAGCCGGAGTGTCAGCGGTTTCACCAAAAGAAACTGTTACACGGTATGGTTGTCCGTTTACATCTACCGTTAATACCTGTGGAGTTGTGGGCAATTCTACAGCAGCAGGTGTTGCTGTGGGCATGGGAGTTGCTGTTTTTTGCTGGGCTGCTTTCCGCTGAGCTACATCTGCTTTGAATTCTACTTTTGCTTTTCCGGAACGATAAGCTTCATATTGTGCCGGATGCATAGCATATTCAAACAGTTCTTCATCATCTTCGCCGGTTTCCCAATGCTTTTCATTCATCAGTTTACGATACTTATCCAGTGCATCCGGATAATTATCCTGTGGATTACCTTCAAAAAACTCACGTCCTTCCGCTTTTGCTTTTTCTATAATTTCAGGAGCCAGTTCACCGGGAAGTCTACCTGCTTTTCCTAAAATCATATCCCAGATATCATCAGCAATCATACTCCAGCGTGCTTTTCCTTTTTCCATCTGCATGACGTTCATCAATGCCAGATTCTTCACATATTGGCTGAATGGTGTTACCAGAGGTGGATATCCTACGCGGGGCCATACGTATGCCACTTCATCAAACAGTTTTATCAACAGTTGATCCTGTGTCATCAAAGGCTTGTTATTTTTTGCTTTGTTCTTATTTATGGTTTCCAGATTCTTTTCAAGGTCAGCCATCAGACTACCCATCATACCTCCCGGAAGACCAGGACCAATCAGTAAAGAGTTCATCAGACGGTTCTTCGGGCTGATATAAAGACCCAGGAAATCATCCATAAATTCCTGTACCATACTTCTTACCTTCATGTAGGCTTCCATATTGATATCTTTCACTTTATAACCGGCATCTTTTAACATCGCCTGTACAGTCAGGATATCAGCATGTCCTGTTCCCCATGAAAGAGGTTCCATACCTACATCAATATAATCGCAACCGGCCTCACATACTTCCAGTATAGAAGCTACACTGAAGCCCGGACCTGCATGACTATGATACTGAACAGGAATTTCAGGATATTTGGTTTTGATATTTTTCACAATCTGCCCCAATGACCATGGGCGGCCAATACCGGCCATATCTTTGATACAAATTTCATCTGCTCCCAATTCAATCAATTCATACGCCATATTGGTATAATACTCTACCGTATGAATAGGTGAATGGGTTATACTAAGCGCACATTGGGAAATCATACCGGCAGCCTTCGCATATTGAATAGAAGGTGCAATATTCCGTATATCATTCAATCCACAGAAAGTACGGGTAATATCTGTACCCTGTGCTTTTTTCACTTTATAAAAAAGTTGACGTACATCAGCTGGCACCGGACTCATACGCAATCCGTTCAATGCACGATCAAGCATATGTGTTTGAATACCGGCCTCATGGAATGGCTTGGTCCACTCTCTTACGGCTGTATTTGGATTCTCACCGAATAATAGATTTACCTGCTCAAAACCACCACCATTTGTTTCAACTCTGTCAAAACATCCCATTTCAATGATAGCGGGAGCCACTTTAGTAAGTTGGTCTACACGGGGTACATATTTACCGGCTGATTGCCACATGTCCCGGAAAACCAAACTGAATTTGATTTCTCTTTTCATGATATTTCAATAATGTATAGCTTGTTTAAAATTTCTCGATTTTAGTCACTTTTCCTTTTCCTCCTGTAACTATACTAATGGCAGAAACGATAGCAGCAGTTGTAGCCTGTGGAATTTCATTTGCTGCATTGGAAACAGCTTTTATCTGCTTTTGCTGTACTATCTCTTCAGGGGCATATTTGTTGACAAGGGTTATTAAGCCTTTACTC
>JAJBTP010000524.1 GCA_020860805.1 Tannerellaceae bacterium
TATTTATAGATTTAAAATAATGAATAGTTGAACATTTTGTAGAAAACAAAGATAATTAAATTAATTCTTATCTTTACGACCTCAAAAAGAAAAAGTACCCCGTTGATGTATACTAATTAGAAAAAGAAAAAAAGATGAAGACAATGAAAGAGAAAAGACGTTTTTCCGTACATTTTTTACGCCTGGTTATTACTCCAGTTACCCATTGAGTACACCTATGCCAGAGAAAAAGAAATTGAAAAGAGAAAAAATGAAATAAGTAATCTGGTGACAACTTACCGGAATAATGATTTATACGAGCAGGAAAGTATGTACCCGGTAATAAACAGGTTTTACACCGATATGGATCTATTACTATGGGGCGGACTTACCAACGAAGAAATTGCTATACGGATGGAAGAAAGTTTACAGACACTCCTCCCATACCAGGAGAAAGAGTTTTTCCGAACCATTTACCAGCAATATCTTGTTATAATAAAATTGTTGCCGGAAGAAAGTTGGCCTTCCACCTATAAAACAACAACGAAATAACATTAAAACATAACACAAATGCAGCACCTGCGTATACTATTCATAGTAGCAACAACAGTTCTACTTTTTTCCTGTAAAGAGAAACCAACTGTCGACCTCATAGAAACAAGAGACCGGATAACCTACTTCATGATTGAAAGTGATCCCTCTTTACAAAAATTATCCGCAGAACAACAGCAAGTTATATTACAACTTCTTCTGGATGAATTAGACAGGTATGAAAAAACAGATGTAGTTTATTCACCCCTGGAACTGTATGACCAGGTAATATCCCTCATTGACTCTACGGAAAAACTCTCACCACCGATGGCTTTAACAGGAGAATTTTTCTATACTATAGCAGGCCCTTTCCTGTATGATATAGGAAAACATAACCATCTCAAAACCCATACAAACCTGAATGATTTCCCGCTTACCCCGGACTCCTATCTCGGATGGTTGTCCGGATATAATGAACGGGCATTAAGCTTTGATAATCTACGGTTTTCAGCAGATTCAATACTTTATACACTGGACGAACATCAACTTTTAAATGAAGCCCAACTGGATAAAATCGGGAAACAGATTTTTAAAGACCTCAACTATTTCGAAGAAACACCCAACCTTACACCCCGGCAAACAGAAAAGGTCAAAAACGAAAGCCTTCAGCAATTCGTAGTACAAATTATGAACGATTACTACTTCCGGATTAAAGAGATATACGATGAAGCGGAATCATTAGCACTGGCTCCTGTGGAAATCCCGGTATACGATTCCAACCTACAAGACCAGGCCGGTATAGAGTCGCTTGCCAATTCACTGGAAGTAGCCTCTAACCCGTTAGTGGATGAAGTAAACCAGTTAGAAGCGCAGGGAGTCATCAACGAAACTCAAATAGAATTATTCAGCGAATGCTTTGATCGTATCTCAGATATAATTGTTACAAGCAGTAGTGAATCCCAACTCAAAGCATCTATCGGTAAAGAGTTTGCCATCATGAAAGCTATGAACCTACCCCATACTTTATACGAACATACGGCTTTATTTTACTATGCCTATTCGCAGGAAGCCGGTATCCATATCGAGGAAGAACTGGCAAAACTACTGGACTAAAAAAGACAAAACCAAACCTATCTCATAATCGATTTTATCAATATGATATTTCAATTATTCTGATTAACTTTGCCTGACAAGAATCCGGTCCGGAAAAGAAATAAAACCGGTATAAACAACGACAGTGTAAATATGGCAAAAAAGAGTGATACTACAACAGTAAAGAAAAAAAGTAGTAAAATAAAAAACACCTGGAAAGCAATAACCGAATTTCTCTCACACGAACGGACAAGGTTCATTACCGGTCTGGTTATTTCGATTGTCACTATATACGTCGGCCTGTCTCTCATATCCTTTTTCTTTACTGGAGCTGCCGACCAGAGCGAAATAGAAAATAAAACCCTTATTGAATTTGTACTAAGCAAAGGTTCCGGTACAAACTGGACAGGAGTGCGGGGAGCCTATATTGCTGACCTGTTGATGAACCAATGGTTTGGGATTTCATCCTTTCTGATACTCTTTTTTCTCGGTTCAGTAGGTGCCCGGTTGATGAACCTGAAACGGGTCAACCTGTTAAAACGATTCCTTTTCTGTGCTTCTACCCTTATATGGGGTTCTATTTTTTTCGGTTTTATACTGAAATATATATATGAAGATACCTTTATCTATCTGGGAGGACGCCACGGATATGAAATATCCGAATGGCTTTCAGCCAATATAGGGATACCGGGAACTCTTCTTTTCCTGTTAGGTACTTTCCTGATTATAGCTATCTTTACCTCAGCCAAAACGATTCCATTTCTTCAGAAACTACTGACTTTCCAGTGGTTAAAAAGAAAAAAGAAACCGGTTGAGGAGGAGCCGCAGGAGGATACAGACACTGATATCCTCCGGAACGATATCTCCCCGGAAGAGTATCCGGAACCCGACCCGGAACCTTATCAACCGGAAGACCTCATGCCTTTAGTAGAAGAAGATATCTATACGACTACTTCTATAGAAGATGATAGTGACGATTTTACCATCACCGTTCCACAGGACGATGAACCTTATATTCCGGACACCCCTCAACCGGACGAACCGGAAAAAGATACCGAATTTACGATCGAGGTAGCACAGGGTGATGATGAACCGTTTAATGGCACCTTGCCGGATTACGATCCTAAACTCGACCTGTCGAATTACCGCAATCCGGGAGTGGAATTATTAAAAAAATATAAAACCGGCAACGAACAGGCTTTTGATAAAGAAGAACAGCGAATCAACAAAGACCGGATTATTCAAACCCTCGAAAACTTCGGTATTGGTATTGCCTCTATCAAAGCAACCGTAGGACCTACCATCACTTTGTATGAAGTGGTTCCGGAAGCAGGCGTACGTATCTCCAAAATCCGTAATCTGGAGGATGATATAGCCCTTAGCCTTTCGGCTTTAGGAATCCGTATCATTGCCCCTATGCCCGGAAAAGGAACCATCGGTATTGAAGTACCCAATAAAGACCCACAGATTGTATCCATGCAATCGGTTATCGGTTCACGTAAATTCCAGGAATGCAAATACGACCTTCCGGTAGCATTAGGGAAAACTATTACCAACGACATCTTCATGTTTGACCTCTGCAAGATGCCTCACCTGCTGGTAGCCGGGGCAACCGGACAGGGAAAATCAGTTGGTTTGAACGCAATCATTACTTCTTTGTTATATAAAAAACACCCGTCTGAACTGAAGTTTGTACTGGTTGACCCCAAAATGGTAGAATTTAGTATCTATTCAGATATTGAAAGACACTATCTGGCAAAACTTCCGGACGCAGACAAAGCGATTATTACAGACTTTACCAAAGTAATTCAAACATTGAATTCACTTTGTAAGCTGATGGACGACCGGTATGACCTGCTTATGAAGGCACATACCCGTAATATCAAAGAATATAACGCAAAATTCATCAGCAGACGGTTGAACCCACAAAAAGGGCATGAGTTTATGCCCTATATAGTGGTAATTATTGACGAGTTTGGTGATCTGATTATGACAGCCGGTAAAGAAATCGAACTGCCGATTGCCCGTATAGCCCAGAAAGCCCGTGCAGTAGGTATACACATGATTATCGCTACACAGCGGCCTTCTACCAACATCATTACAGGTACAATCAAAGCCAACTTCCCGGCCCGTATCGCCTTCCGTGTATCATCCATGATTGACTCACGTACCATTCTGGATTCACCGGGAGCCAACCAGTTAATCGGACGGGGTGACCTTCTCTTCTCCCAGGGAAATGATATGATTCGTGTGCAGTGCGCATTCGTGGATACACCGGAAGTAGAAGAGATATCTGCCTTCATCGGAGAACAGGTAGGATTCGAAACAGCCTTCAAACTGCCGGAATATGTAGGAGAAGGAGGCGGAGAAAATGCACCGGGAGCAGTAGATTTATCCGACCGTGACCCCTTGTTTGACGAAGCTGCGCGCCTGATTGTTATTCAGCAACAAGGTTCCACGTCACTCATTCAACGGAAATTTGCGATCGGATACAACCGCGCAGGCCGCCTGATGGACCAACTGGAAGCCGCCGGAATTGTAGGTCCGTTTGAAGGAAGCAAAGCCAGACAGGTATTGATTCAGGACGAATACAGCCTGGAACAGCTATTAAATAGTTTGAAATAATCCCTCACCGCCTGAAGAGGCTGGTTGAAAAGGGAATGATAATAATCAAAAAATTAATAAAATGAAAAAAGCAGTTATACTAAAATATATAGTAAAATACCCCTTCCTGAGGGGATTAGGAGGTCTCTTTCTCCTGTTTATATCCTTTACACTCCAGGCACAGAACGGAGAGCAAATCACAGATCAAGCTGCGCAGGCTTACCAGGCAGCAAACGGTATAACAGCCGGATTCGTGATGAACAACTCCAAAAAAAAGGGCTATGCAGCGAAACGGGAAGGTACCATTGAAATTAAAGGGGGTCAATTTGTGGGGGGGGAGCGG
>JAJBTP010000053.1:0-457 GCA_020860805.1 Tannerellaceae bacterium
TTGTTTTCTTTTCTTAATTATATGCACAAATATGCTTCTTTTTTTTAAAATGAAACCATATTATTAATAAAAATGTTTCTAACCTTTTTTTATTTTAATTATATTTACAGGTGTTGACCATTAAAAACACTGCCTATGATCACTACTATTTTCTGGACTATCCCAGCCGCCTCTGCCATAGCCCTATTCTTCGCCTGGTACTTTTTCAGACAAATGATGAAAGAGAGTGAAGGTACTGCAACCATGGTACAAATTGCCCGATATGTAAGAGAAGGTGCTATGTCTTACCTGAAACAACAATATAAAGTTGTTAGCTATGTCTTTCTGGTATTAGTTTTATTATTTGCATTTATGGCTTTTATATTAAAAGTTCAGAATGAATGGGTACCGATTGCCTTTCTGACCGGAGGATTCTTTTCCGGATTAGCCGGATTTCTGTGAATGAAAACAGCAAAGT
>JAJBTP010000053.1:467-4547 GCA_020860805.1 Tannerellaceae bacterium
ACGTATGCCTCAGCCCGGACTGCAAATGCAGCCCGGCAATCTCTTAATAAAGGTTTACAGGTTGCTTTTCGAAGCGGAGCCGTTATGGGATTAGTTGTTGTTGGACTTGGTTTACTGGATGTCTCTTTCTGGTATTTTCTTTTAAACACAATTATCCCTACAGACACTATGGAGCCTACACATAAACTATCTATTATAACCACTACTATGCTTACCTTTGGGATGGGAGCTTCTACCCAGGCTCTTTTTGCCCGGGTAGGTGGGGGAATTTATACAAAAGCGGCTGATGTGGGTGCTGATTTAGTAGGAAAGGTTGAAGCCGGTATTCCAGAGGATGATCCCCGCAATCCCGCCACTATTGCGGATAATGTAGGAGATAATGTAGGAGATGTTGCCGGTATGGGAGCTGATTTGTATGAATCTTATTGCGGTTCTATTCTGGCAACAGCCGCTTTAGGTGCGGCTGCATTCGCATCTACCGGTGCTATTGAGATGCAATATAAAGCTGTTATAGCACCGATGTTAATTGCAGCAACAGGTATTATTTTATCCATTCTGGGTATTTTCATGGTTCGCACACAGGAAAATGCAACTATCAAACAATTATTAAAAGCATTAGCTACAGGAACAAATACCAGTTCACTTTTAATAGCCTGTGCAACATTTGGTATTTTATGGCTTCTGGATATTCAAAATTGGTTCTGGATTAGCTGTGCGGTAGTAATTGGACTGCTGGTGGGTATTGTGATTGGTCAGGCGACTGAATATTATACCTCTCAATCTTATAAACCAACCCGGAAAGTATCGGAAGCCGGACAAACCGGACCTGCCACAGTTATTATTTCAGGAATCGGAATGGGTATGCTTTCAACCGCAATTCCGGTACTGGCTGTAGTTGTAGGGATTATCTGTTCCTATTTATTTGCTTCCGGATTTGATTTTTCAAATGTAAGTATGGGACTTTACGGAATTGGTATTGCTGCCGTAGGGATGTTATCCACTTTAGGGATTACACTGGCAACAGATGCTTATGGTCCTATTGCTGATAATGCCGGAGGAAATGCGGAAATGAGTGGATTGGGGGAAGAAGTTCGGAAGCGGACAGATGCATTGGACTCATTGGGGAACACAACTGCTGCAACCGGCAAAGGATTTGCTATAGGTTCTGCCGCACTTACAGGCCTGGCTTTATTAGCATCTTATATAGAAGAGATCAAAATCGGTCTACTTCGAACCGGAGAAACCATATTACAATTTCCAGACGGAAAAGCAATAGAAATTTCAAAAGCCACTTTTACGGATTTCATGCTCTATTATGATATCACCCTCATGAATCCCCGGGTTTTATCGGGAATGTTTATTGGTTCTATGATGGCTTTCCTGTTTTGTGGACTGACAATGAATGCGGTTGGAAGAGCTGCAGGGTCAATGGTAGAAGAAGTTCGCAGGCAATTCCGGGAAATGAAGGGGATTCTTACCGGAGAAACCACTCCGGATTATGCCCGGTGTGTAGAAATCTCAACCAAAGGAGCCCAACGGGAAATGATACTTCCCGCCTTGCTTGCCATTATTATTCCGGTTCTCACAGGCATTATATTCGGAGTTTCCGGAGTGGTTGGATTATTAACCGGAGGATTAAGTACCGGTTTTGTTTTAGCCGTATTCATGGCCAATGCTGGAGGTGCATGGGATAACGCAAAAAAATATGTAGAAGAGGGTCATTTTGGTGGAAAAGGAAGTGAAACCCATAAAGCTACTGTTGTTGGAGATACGGTGGGTGATCCTTTTAAAGACACTTCCGGTCCCAGCCTGAATATACTCATTAAATTAATGAGTATGGTTGCGATTGTGATGGCTGGATTAACAGTTGTATGGAGCCTCTTTTAAAGGAAAAACGATTTGTCATTAATTATAACAATTCGTTTTTCACTTTTCACTTTTAATTTTTCACTTTTTCGTATCTTTGCACCCATTATAACGCTAAAACAAGCAATATGTCAATCACTCGCTTTAATGCGGTGGAAAAAGCTTCTAACCGGAAAGCAGTAGAAGCCGTTACACCAGAACGGAAAGTGTCCGACTATTATGGAGAGAATGTATTCAACCGGAAGGCAATGAAAAAGTATCTCTCTAAAGAAACTTACAAAGCACTGACCCATGCTATCGACAACGGAACAGCTATAGACAGTGAATTTGCCAACCTTGTAGCCGCTGGAATGCGGATGTGGGCGCTGGAAAAAGGGGTAACCCATTATACACACTGGTTCCAGCCACTAACCGATGGTACAGCTGAAAAACATGATGCTTTCGTTGAACACGATGGCACTGGTGGAATGATTGAAGAATTCAGTGGGAAACCACTGGTACAGCAGGAACCTGATGCATCCAGTTTTCCCAACGGAGGATTAAGAAATACATTTGAAGCCCGTGGCTATTCAGCCTGGGATCCGTCTTCTCCTGCATTTATTGTAGATGATACGTTATGTATTCCTACTATATTTATTGCATACACAGGAGAAGCACTTGACTATAAAACACCATTGATTCGGTCAGTAGAAGCCTTAAGCAAGGCGGCAAAAGAAGTATGCCGTTATTTTGATGAAGATGTCAATAAAATTACATGTTTCCTTGGTTGGGAACAGGAATATTTTTTGGTAGATGAGGATTTATATTCGGCACGTCCGGATCTTTCATTAACAGAGCGCACATTACTGGGACATGAAAGTGCTAAAAATCAACAACTGGACGATCATTATTTTGGCTCCATTCCTTCCCGGGTTCAGGAATTCATGAAAGATCTGGAAATTGAATGCTATAAGTTAGGCACCCCCGTTAAGACCAGACATAACGAAGTTGCGCCCAATCAATTTGAATTAGCTCCGATTTATGAAGAGTGTAATCTGGCAAATGACCATAATCAGTTATTAATGTCTGTTATGAAACGGGTATCACGTCGTCATAATTTCCGGGTTTTATTGCATGAGAAACCCTTTATGGGAGTAAATGGGTCCGGAAAACACTGCAACTGGTCCATGGGAACAGATAAGGGAGTCAATTTATTTTCACCCGGAAAAAACAGAGAAGACAATTTACGGTTTATTACTTTTGTAGTAAACACATTGATGGCTGTTTATAAATATAATGCTCTTTTAAAAGGTAGTATAGCTTCCGCAACCAATGAATACAGATTAGGAGCAAATGAAGCTCCACCGGCTATTATCTCTTCTTTTTTAGGAACTCAGATTTCTGAAATACTGGACTGTTTTGAAAACAGTTCTATTGAGGATGCTATTGTCGTAAATGATAAAAAACGCTTATCATTAGGTTTTGGACAAATACCGGAACTTTTGTTAGACAATACCGACCGTAACCGCACTTCACCTTTTGCTTTTACAGGTAACAGATTTGAATTCCGTGCACCGGGTTCATCCAGTAATTGCGGTGCTGCAATGTTGGCACTAAACTCTGCTGTTGCCTATCAATTGATGCAATTCAAACAAGAAGTAGATACACTGTGCGGTGCTGGAAAAAGTAAGGAAGTGGCTATTTTTGAAGTATTAAAAAGATACATCAAAGAGTCTAAACCTATCCGTTTTGACGGAAACGGATACAGTGAAGAATGGAAAGTTGAAGCTGCCCGTCGTGGGTTAGATTGTGAAAGCAGCGTACCTCTACAATACGACGCTTATATGAAACCGGAAGTCATTGAAATGTTTTCCGCTACAAAGGTGCTTAACCAAAAAGAACTGGAAGCCCGTAATGAAGTAAAATGGGAAATATATATTAAGAAGGTTCAAATCGAAGCACGTGTTTTAGGTGATTTATCTCTAAATCATATCATTCCGGTAGTTATCAAATATCAGTCACTTTTATTGGATAATATTACAAAATTAAAAATGACTTTCAACGAAGAGGAATACAATGAACTATCTGTAGAACAGCGCCGTTTAATCCGTAAAATAGCGGAACATATAAATGCAGTTACTAAAATGGTAGATGAGATGATTGAAGCACGAAAAAAGACAAATAAAATACAAGATTTACGGAGTAAAGCTATTGCTTATCATAATACAGAATATC
>JAJBTP010000394.1 GCA_020860805.1 Tannerellaceae bacterium
ATACTTATATTAAAAATAATAACGGATAAATAGATAACAGTTATGAAATTTGAAGTTTCCAGTACAGCTTTACTGTCTCGTTTACAGTCGATAAGCAAAGTGATCGCATCCAAAAACTCTTTGCCTATTCTGGATAGTTTTTTGTTTGACCTGAATGGTGATTTATTAACTATTACAGCTTCTGATACGGAAACAAGATTGGTGACTTCTGTAGAAGTGATGAATACGGAAGGTGCAGGTTTGTTTGCAGTGTCTGCTAAAATATTGTTAGACCCGTTAAAAGAATTGCCGGAACAACCTTTGCGCTTTGAAATAAATGATGAAAATCTGGAGATTTTTATCCACTTTGAAAATGGGAAATACAATTTCATCGGACAAAAAGGCGATACCTATCCGCAACAAAAACCATTAGGTGAAACGCATACTTCTCTTACACTGGGTGCACAAACCTTACTGAATGGTATCAGCCGTTCTTTGTTTGCTACAGCAGACGATGAGTTACGTCCGGTGATGAATGGTATCTATTTTGATATTCAGACAGATGGAATTACATTTGTTGCTTCTGACGGTCACAAATTAGTACGCCTGCGTAATCTTTCGGTTAGTGCACCGGAAAGAGCTGCATTTATTCTTCCTAAAAAGCCAGCTAACTTATTAAGAAATATTCTGGCTAAAGAAGGAGAACCTGTTCTGATTCAGTTTGACGACAATAATGCCTATATCAATTGTTCGAATTTTGAGATGGTCTGTCGTCTGATTGAAGGACGTTATCCCAATTATAATAGTGTCATACCACAGGAAAATCCTTTTAAAGTAACGATTGATCGTGTTTCTTTCCTGACAGCATTAAAGAGGGTATCCGTATTTTCAAATCCGGCCAGTAGTTTGGTCAAACTTCATTTGAATGGAGATGTAATGATTGTATCTGCACAGGATATTGATTTTTCTACTTCGGCTGAAGAAAAAATTATGTGCCAGTTTACCGGTACTGAATTAAAGATAGGTTTCAAAGCAACCTATTTAATTGAAATATTAAGTAATATCAGTTCCGAAGAAGTCGTATTGGAATTAGCAGATCCATCCCGTGCCGGATTAATTATTCCAACTGTAAACGATTCTAATGAGGATTTGTTGATGCTGCTTATGCCAATGATGTTAAATGACTAACTAACAAAACATGCAATTAAATTTAAAGAATCCGCTGGTATTCTTTGACCTTGAAACAACGGGTATCAATATCGTAAAAGATCGTATAGTAGAAATTTCGTATGTAAAGGTCTTTCCCAATGGAAAAGAAGAAACTAAAACCCGGCGGATTAATCCGGGTATGCCTATTCCTCCTGAATCAACAGCTATTCACGGAATTACAGATGAGGATGTGAAAGACTGCCCGACATTTAAAGAAATTGCTAAATCACTTGCCTCTCAGATTGAGGGTTGTGATTTAGCAGGTTTTAATTCTAACCGTTTTGATATTCCTATGTTGGCAGAGGAGTTTCTGAGAGCAGGAGTGGATATTAATATGAATAAGCGGAAGTTTGTAGATGTACAAACCATTTTTCATAAAATGGAACAACGTACCCTAGCGGCTGCTTATAAATTTTATTGTAATAAGTCTCTGGAGAATGCACACTCTGCAGAGGTCGATACGATAGCTACCTACGAGATTCTGAAAGCTCAGCTGGACCGGTATCCGGATTTACAGAATAATATCAATTACCTTTCTGAGTATTCCAGTTTCAACAACAATGTTGATTTTGCAGGCCGGATGATTTACAACGATAAAGGAGAGGAAATTATCAATTTTGGTAAATATAAAGGACAGAAAGCTGAAGATGTGCTCAGAAATGATCCCGGCTATTATTCCTGGATCATACAGGGTGAATTCCCGTTAAACACTAAAAAAATGTTTACTGAGATAAAACTCAGAGGCTTTAATAATAAATAAAAAAGTAGTTAGTAGCTGGTAGTTAGTAGGATGTTCGTTTCACTCACTTAGTAGTAAAGCTAATCTACCAATTCCTATCTACCAACAAGGAAAGCGAGTAAAAAATGACCAATTTTGAGTTCTGTAATCCTGTAAAGATTGTTTTTGGTAAAAGAACTATCCAACGTTTACCTTTTCTTATACCGGAAGGAAGTAAAGTGTTAATGGTATATGGTGGAGGTAGTATAAAGAAAAATGGAGTTTACCAACAGGTAAAAGAGGCTCTACAAGGATGGAACGTTACTGAATTTGCAGGAACCGAAGCCAATCCCCGTTATGAAACCTGCATACAGGCTGTAGAAATTATCCGTGCGAAGAATATTGATTTTTTACTGGCAGTAGGAGGAGGTTCGGTTATTGATGCCGTTAAATTCATGGCTGCTGCTGTTTATTTTACCGGGACAGACCCCTGGGATATATTTACTAAAGCGGCTTCTATTAAGAAGGCTATGCCTTTTGGTGCTGTACTGACTCTGGCTGCAACCGGCTCTGAAATGAATGAGCGGTTTGTTATATCCCGTGAGTCTACGCAGGAAAAATTAAGTTCCGCTTCATCGAAAGTTTTTCCTCAATTTGCTATCATGGATCCGGAAGTTACGTATTCAGTACCTGCAAATCAGGTGGCAAATGGGGTGGTGGACTCGTTTATTCATGTTATCGAGCAATATCTGACTTATCCTGTTAATGCCAAAGTACAGGATGCATTTGCTGAAAGTCTTTTAAAAGTTATTTATGAAGAAGGGATTAAAGTATTGGATAATCCGTATGATTATGATATCCGTGCCAACCTGATGTGGGCCGCTTCTAATGCATTAAATAGCTGGATAGGGCAGGGAGTTCCTCAGGATTGGAGCTCACACCGCCTGGGATATGCTTTAACTGTACAATATGGTTTAGACCATGCACAGACGCTGGCTGTTATTTTGCCGGGTGTTATGACCTATATGCAGAAAGAGAAGCAGGCTAAAATTCTTCGTTTGGGTGAAGTTGTTTTTAATATTATAGAAGGAACACCGGAAGAACGGATGCAGAAAACAATCGAACAAACCGAAGGTTTTTTCCGTCAGATGGGATTGAAAACAAGATTATCCGAATACAATATTCCGGAATCGGCTATCGATTTGTTAGTCGAACCTGTAAAACGTATGGGATGGAAACTCGGTGAACATGTCAATATAGACTGGCAGGTAGCCCGGGAAATATTTTTATTAAGAAAATGATTGAATGGGTAGTTGGTAGTTAGTAGTACGTTCGCTTTGCTCACTTAGTAGAAATACTAAAAATAAAACGAGCAAAGTGAGTATCCTACTAACTACCAAATACTATCTACTAACTACTATAAAAAATATGTTAGCAGGAAAAAAGATAATATTGGGTATTACCGGAAGTATTGCAGCTTATAAAGCCGCTTATTTAATCCGGGGATTGGTGAAAAAGGGAGCTGAGGTACAAGTGGTAATAACACCTGCCGGAAAAGAATTTATCACCCCCATCACTTTATCGGCACTGAGTAGCAAGCCGGTAATCAGTGAATTCTTTTCAAACCGGGATGGTTCCTGGCATAGCCATGTTGATTTGGGATTGTGGGCGGATGCGATGGTAATTGCTCCGGCAACAGCTTCTACTATTGGAAAGATGGCGCATGGTATTGCTGATAATATGTTGGTGACCACTTACCTGTCCTGTAAAGCCCCTGTGTTTGTTGCACCGGCAATGGATTTGGATATGTTTGCCCATCCGGCTACTCAACAGAATCTGGAAATACTGAAAAGTTTTGGTAACCATATTATTGAACCGGGTGAAGGTGAATTGGCCAGCCATTTAGTAGGTAAAGGACGTATGGAAGAGCCGGATCAAATTATAGAAGTATTAGAGGGCTTTTTCAAACAAGAAAAAGATCTTCAAAAAAAAAAGATAGTAATAACAGCCGGACCTACGTATGAAAAGATAGACCCGGTTCGTTTTATCGGGAATTATTCTTCCGGTAAAATGGGTTTTGCATTGGCTGATGCATGTGCCCAAAGAGGTGCAGATGTTACCCTGATTACCGGCCCTGTAGCTTTACAAGTCAATCATCCTCGTATCCATCGTATAAATGTGGAATCAGCAGAAGAGATGTATGGTATGGCTATGCAGACTTTTCCGGAAGCGGATGCTGCAATTTTATGTGCTGCTGTGGCCGATTATCGTCCGGCAGTAGTGGCCAAACAAAAAATCAAACGGGATACGGACGGCGATATGGTGCTGCAATTAACAGCTAATAAAGATATTGCTGCTTCACTGGGAGCTATTAAAAAATCCACACAGGTATTAGTCGGGTTTGCGTTGGAAACGAACAACGAAGTATCACATGCTACCGATAAGCTAAAGCGGAAGAATCTTGATTTTATCGTTATAAATTCACTGCGTGAGGAAGGTGCCGGTTTCCGGGGTGATACTAATAAAATTGCAATTTTAGATAAACAGGGTAATTTGACAGATTGTCCCCTGCAACTGAAAACACAGGTTGCCAATGATATAATTGACCGATTAGTTGT
>JAJBTP010000295.1 GCA_020860805.1 Tannerellaceae bacterium
ATATTTATTTAATTTGCATGATGTAAACGTACACACCAAGTAATAATCTTACATTTTAATTGAAAAAACAATGGTTAATTTCTCATTAAATGGTAAAATTGCACTGGTAACCGGTGCATCTTACGGAATTGGATTTGCGATAGCCTCCGCTTTAGGAAATGCCGGAGCAACAATCGTATTCAATGATCTTAAACAGGAATTTGTAGATAAAGGACTCGCTGCTTATAAAGCAGCCGGAATTGCTGCTCATGGGTATGTGTGTGATGTAACCAGTGAAGAACAGGTTCATAAAATGATTACCCAAATCCGGGAAGAGGTCGGAGTCATTGATATTCTGGTAAATAATGCCGGAATAATCAAACGAATACCGATGACGGAGATGTCTGCGGAAGATTTTCGCCAGGTAATTGATGTCGATTTGAATGCACCTTTCATCGTAGCAAAAGCCGTTATTCCCGGAATGATAAAGAAAGGACACGGTAAAATCATTAACATCTGCTCCATGATGAGTGAATTAGGCCGTGAAACCGTTTCCGCCTATGCTGCTGCAAAAGGAGGATTGAAAATGCTGACACGTAATATCGCTTCCGAATATGGTGAGTATAATATCCAGTGTAATGGATTAGGACCGGGCTATATTGCAACACCTCAGACAGCTCCTTTACGTGAAGAAGGACATCCGTTCAACTCTTTTATTATTGCAAAGACACCGGCCGCCCGTTGGGGTACTCCGGAAGATTTGGCAGGCCCGGCCGTATTCTTAGCTTCAGATGCGTCTAACTTTGTAAACGGACATATCCTCTATGTAGATGGCGGTATTCTGGCTTATATCGGCAAACAACCCTGATTAGAGAATCAGAAACAAATAAAATCAGAAGCCCGTCTCACAGTATTACTGCAGACGGGCTTTTTTGTCCGGACGGGTAAATGATTTAGCCGGAAGCGTATAACATGGCCAGGCCACGTTATTCTTTTATCACCTCCATACTAATAATGAAACATGAATCAGATAAGAATGTTTAAATTAACAACTATATTTCTTACTTTTGCATGATGCATTGATATAGCATAGGATAAAATGGAGAAAGAAAACAATCCTGTATATGACAGGAATACACTTGAATTTGTGACTGTAGTACTGGAATATTGTACGTTTGTAGAGTCTTCCGGGCAGTTAAGTCTGTTTGATTTTGTAGATAAAGCCACTAAGTTATTGCCACTACTTTATCTGAAAGCCGGTTTGTTGCCTTCTTTAACTCCGGACGAAGATAGTATTCCGGAATATACGGTAACGGAAGATATGTATGAGTCAGTTCGTAATCGAATAGCCGGACTTTTGGGGGAACATGATACTTATCTGGATACATTTCATCCGGATATGCAGTATAGTGATGCCCCGGTTGCAGCCTTCATCTCAGAAAATCTGGCTGATGTATATCAGGATACCGGTAATTTTGTATCCTTGTTTCGTCAGGGTTTTGAGGAAGTCATGCTTGAAGCAGTAGCTGTTTGTGCTACTAATTTTAAAGATTATTGAGGACAACGTCTGTTAAATGCGTTAAAAGCATTGCATGCAATCCGGTACGAAGATGAAGGTATATTTGAAATCAAGGAAGAGGAAGAAATAGAATGATGTCTCATGTAAGTTCCATAACAAAAGAAGAAATAGCAAAACTTGACAAAGAAGAATTTCCGGGTCGTATTATTGTGATTGATACAATCGAAGCTGCTGAGAAAGCAGTCCGGTATCTGTCTCTTTTTTCAATGATAGGGTTTGATACTGAAACACGTCCGAGCTTTAAGAAAGGACTTCGCTATAAAGTGGCGTTGATGCAATTATCTACCGAAGATGCCTGCTTTCTTTTCCGGTTAAATAAAATTGGAATACCAGCCAGCCTGGAAAAATTATTAAGTAGTAAAGAACATATAAAAATAGGACTCTCTTTAAGAGATGATTTTGCAACACTCCACAGACGTACCAACATGCAACCGGAGAATTTTATTGACCTCCAGCAAATTGTCGGAACATATGGTATTGAAGATTTTAGTCTGCAGAAAATATATGCCATTCTGTTTGGTAAGAAAATAACAAAAGGACAACAGCTAACGAATTGGGAAGCAGAAGAATTGACTGAATCACAGCAGAAATATGCTGCGCTGGTTGCATGGGCATGAATTCAAATATATAACAGATTGCAGGAAGACAAATGAGTTACAAGAAAATTATATTAAAACCGAAGAAAGAAGAATCCTTACTCCGGTTTCATCCCTGGGTATTCTCAGGCGCCATTCAGAAGATAGAGGGAGAACCCGAAGAAGGCGAACTGGTCGAAGTCTATGGTACAAATGGCCGGTTTCTGGGAGTAGGCCATTACCAGATAGGGGGTATTGCTGTGCGGATTTTATCTTTTGAACAACAGGAAATAACAGCCGGTTTCTGGCAGGAGCGTATCCGTTCAGCATTTACATTACGTGAAACATTGGAATTGGTAGACACACCCACTAATAATACCTATCGGTTAGTCCATGGGGAAGGCGACCATCTACCGGGCTTGATTGTTGACGTCTATGATTCAACAGCTGTTATGCAGGCACATTCTGTAGGAATGCATTATTCCCGTAAGGAAATTGCACAGGCCATTCAGGAAGTAGCAGGAGATAAGATTAAAAATGTCTATTATAAATCAGAAGGTACTTTACCATTTAAAGCTGATTTAGGAAATGAAGATGGCTATCTGATAGGAGGGGAAGAGGTCGATATTGCCATGGAAAACGGATTACGTTTCCATGTAGACTGGCTGAAAGGCCAGAAAACCGGGTTCTTTGTAGACCAGCGTGATAATCGTTCTTTGTTGGAAAAGTATTCGGCAGGCCGTTCAGTTCTCAATATGTTCTGTTATACGGGTGGTTTTTCATTCTATGCCATGCGGGGAGGAGCCAACGAAGTACATTCGGTAGATAGTTCTTCAAAAGCTATCCATATTACAAAACAGAATGTCGAATTAAACTTTCCGGGTGATGAACGGCATCAGGCCTACGCGGAAGATGCATTTAAATATCTGGAACGGATGGGAGAGAACTATGATCTGATAATTCTGGACCCACCGGCTTTTGCAAAACATAAAAATGTACTCCGGAATGCATTGCAGGGATATCGTAAACTCAATGCAATAGCCTTTTCCAAAATTAAACCCGGAGGAATAATCTTTACCTTTTCCTGTTCACAGGTAGTAAGTAAAGAAAATTTCCGTCTGGCAGTCTTTAGTGCGGCAGCTCAATCCGGACGCCGGGTTCGTATCCTGCATCAGTTAACACAACCAGCTGACCATCCGGTTAATATTTACCACCCTGAAGGTGAATACCTCAAAGGGTTGGTATTGTATGTAGAGTAAATAATGACTGACCAGTCAGGAAGATAAACAGAGGATGCTCAACCGGGCATCCTTACGTATTTAAATATGTAGTTAAATGAGTGAAAAAGGTTACGGAAAAATTTCTTTAATTATGGAAGAGATTGTAACTTTGTGCATCGTAGAGGTAATTCTATTTATAAGTAACATATATAAAAGTTATTATTATGTCAAAAGTAACAGTTGTTGGCGCCGGCAATGTTGGCGCTACTTGTGCAAATGTTCTTGCATTCAATGAAGTAGCAGACGAAGTGGTAATGCTGGACGTGAAAGAAGGCGTATCAGAAGGTAAAGCCATGGATATGATGCAGACAGCGCAATTATTAGGTTTCGATTCTACATTGGTAGGATGTACTAATGATTATGCTCAGACTGCCGGTTCTGATATCGTTATCATTACTTCAGGTATTCCACGTAAACCAGGTATGACTCGTGAAGAGTTAATCGGTGTAAACGCTGGTATCGTAAAAACAGTTGCTGAAAATGCATTGAAATATTCTCCGGATGCTATTATCGTAGTAATTTCTAACCCGATGGATACGATGACTTATCTGGCACTTAAATCATTAGGATTGCCTAAAAACCGTATTATTGGTATGGGTGGTGCATTGGATAGCTCACGTTTCAAATACAATCTTTCTCAGGCATTAGGTTGCAATGCAAATGAAGTAGAAGGTATGGTAATCGGTGGTCACGGTGATACAACTATGATTCCGTTGGCACGTCTAGCTACATACAAAGGTATTCCTGTAACACAACTGTTAAGTGCAGAGAAAATCGAAGAAGTTGTAAAAGCTACTATGGTAGGTGGAGCTACCCTGACAGGCCTGTTAGGAACTTCCGCCTGGTATGCCCCGGGAGCAGCAGGAGCAATCGTTGCGGAAGCTATCCTTCATAACCAGAAAAAAATGATTCCATGTTCAGTAGCATTAGGCAGTGAATATGGTGAATCAGATATCTGTATTGGTGTACCTGTAATCTTAGGTAAAAACGGTATCGAAAAAATCGTTGAACTTGACCTGAATGCAGAAGAAAAAGATTTATTCGCTAAAAGTGCAAAAGCAGTAAGAGCAACTAACGACGTTCTGAAAGAAATCAACGTATTATAA
>JAJBTP010000247.1 GCA_020860805.1 Tannerellaceae bacterium
ATGTTGTGTAACATTTTAAATATTTGTTCGTCTTATACAATATGAAGAAAAACACTTCCTATGATTATAGAACTAAAAGATATCAATAAAACATATCACAATGGAGCACCGCTTCATGTTTTAAAAGGAATTGATTTAACAATTGAGAAGGGTGAGATGGTCTCTATCATGGGAGCTTCGGGCTCCGGAAAATCCACGCTATTAAATATTCTGGGTATTTTAGATACATATGATACCGGTACCTACATGTTAAACGGACAGTTAATACAAAACTTAAGTGAATCCCGTGCAGCTGAACTCCGTAACCGGATGATAGGATTTATATTTCAGTCGTTCAATCTGATTACATTTAAAAATGCGGTTGAAAATGTAGCCCTTCCACTCTATTACCAGGGATTAAAACGAAAAAAACGGAACGCGTTGGCAATGGAATATCTGGATATGGTAGGCTTAGCAGATTGGGCGGAACATATGCCTAATGAGTTATCCGGAGGACAAAAAACAACGGGTTGCCATAGCACGGGCCCTCATAGCTCAACCACAGGTAATCCTGGCAGATGAACCAACCGGAGCGTTGGATAGTGTAACAACCGTAGAAGTTATGGAATTACTCCGGAAAGTAAATAATGAAGGAATGACCATGGTTATCGTCACCCACGAGCCAAGTGCAGCAGATGCAACAGACCGTATTATACGGGTAAAAGACGGTATCATAGAACGAACCGAAAAAGGAAAACGGTATGTTTGATTTTGATAATTTCCGGGAAATATGGAGTACCGTTAAGAAAAACAAACTCCGTACTTTTCTGACAGGATTTTCTGTAGCATGGGGTATCTTCATGCTGATTGTGTTGCTGGGAGCCGGTAACGGATTAAAAAACGGTACACTAAGTAACTTCCGGAATTACGCTATGAACCGGGTGGAAATATGGCCCCGCTGGGCAACAAAGCCCTATCAGGGAATGCAAACCAACCGCCGCATTTTTTCAAGGAAGACGAAGAGGAGTTTATCCGGCGTGAGAATCCGGAAATTGATATGTTGACACGGGTTAACTATCACAATGAGGATATCAGTTATGGAGATAATTACAACTCTTATTCGATTCAGGGAGTAGATCCCCAGAAAGCACTGATAGATAATATTCTTGTTCCGGCCGGAAACGGACGCTTTATCAATGATATCGACAATCTGGACCGAAGAAAAGTAATCGTAATCAGTCCGCAAATGCAGGAAACCCTTTTCCGGAATTCAGACCCACTGGGTAAATATGTAACAGTCGGTAAAATACCGTTCCAGGTCATTGGTATTTATAAAGTAGAAAATAACACCTATGATGTACCGGCCTACATTCCTTTTAAAACTTCACAAATTCTTTATCGGGCAGGATATGGATTGGATGAAATGGCCTTCACCGTAAATGGAATCAATACACAGGCAGAATTTGATGCTTTCAGCAAACGGTTACGAGAACAGATGGGACGCCGTCATCGTTTTGACCCGGAAGATTTACGTGCATTGGGAATGTGGAGTACACTGGAAGATTTCATTATGCTTAACGGATTAACCGGAGGTATCACCTTCTTTATATGGATCATAGGAATAGGGACCTTAACGGCCGGGATTGTAGGAGTCAGTAATATTATGCTTATCACTGTACGTGAAAGAACCCGGGAGTTCGGTATCCGTAAAGCCATTGGTGCAACTCCTTTTTCTATCCTTAAACTGGTTATTATTGAATCCATTCTGATTACGGCAATCTTCGGATATATCGGCATGATATTAGGGATTGGATTAACAGAGGGAATAAATACAATTATGGAAGCAATGAATAGCGGCCAAGAAACAAGTAACGACGAAATGTCGTTATTCAGCAATCCAACCGTAGGGTTAAATATTGCCTTCTTCTCGACTGCATTAATTGTAGTGGCAGGAATATTGGCCGGTTATTTTCCGGCCCGTAAAGCAGTAAAAGTAACAGCAATAGAGGCCATGCGGCACGAATAAAGGAGGATATATATGTTTGATTTAGATCGTTGGCAGGAAATATGGGTCACCATTACCCGGAATAAAACCCGGAGCTTTTTAACCGGCTTTGGCGTTTTCTGGGGAATTCTTATGCTGGTTATACTTTTAGGTTCCGGAAACGGGATCAACTACGGCCGTACCCAGCATGTAGATGGGTTTGCTACTAATTCAGCCTTTTTCTTTGCTAACCGGACCGGCGAAGCATATAAAGGATACAAAAAGGACGTTGGTGGACCATGCGTAACCGTGACCTGGCTACCATCCGGGCCCGTGTAAAAGGGGTTAAATACCTCTCCCCTATGGTAATGTCATGGGGAGGAGAAAATAATGTAGTGAAAGGTCAAAAGGCAGGGACATATAATGTCAGAGGCGTATATTCAGAATACTTTCAGATAGAAACCCAACATATCCTCCGAGGAAGACTTCTCAACGATATTGATGTAAAAGAAAAACGGAAAGTTTGCCTGATTGGGAATATTGTGGAAGAAGTATTATTTGAACAGGGAGAAGACCCTATCGGACAATATATCCGCGTAAACGGCATTTACTACCAGGTAGTAGGTGTTATCAAACCCAAGCCGAAAGCACAGATTGGGGGTCGTACGGAAGAAAGCATCATGTTACCTTTTACCACTTTACAACAAACTTCCAACCAGGGAGACAAATTCTGGTTTTTATGTGCCACGGCACAGGATGGATATAACTGTGATGCAATGGTTGAAGATATTAAAGCCATCCTGAAATCTCAGAACGAAATATCCCCGACAGACACGCAGGCAGTAAACAGCTTTACTATAGCTAAACAATTTCAACAGTTTGATATGCTGTTTACAGGGGTTAATCTCCTTGTCTGGTTTGTGGGGATGGGAACCCTATTGGCGGGAATTATCGGGGTCAGTAATATAATGATGGTAACCGTGCGTGAACGTACCCGTGAAATAGGAGTACGGCGAGCTATTGGAGCCAAGCCCATCAATATTATTACACAAATTATGAGTGAAAGCATCCTGCTGACTGCATTAGCCGGAATGATAGGACTAACTGTCGGCGTTTTTCTTTTAGATATAATCAATAGAGGGATAAAATCCGGAGGTGAAAGTGCGAATGCAACCTTTTTCGCTAATCCGGAAATACATATAGGAACTGCTATCGCAGCCACAGTAGTTTTACTGTTCAGTGGACTATGCGCAGGATTAATACCGGCATGGCGGGCCTTACAAATCAAAGCAATAGATGCAATACGGGAAGAATAATAACAAATAAAACAATAAGAATACAAATGAAAAAAATCGGCAGAATTATTATCCTTTCATTAATAGGATTAGCTGTTGCAGGCACATTTTATTTTTTGTGGAAAAAATCCCAGCCTGTAAAAACAGAATATGAAGTGGTAACTCCGGTTATAGGAAACGTAGAGACCAAAACGGTTGCTACCGGTAAAGTCGAACCTCGTGATGAAGTTCTCATTAAGCCACAGATGTCAGGAATTATTTCCGAACTGTTTAAAGAAGCCGGTCAAATGGTACAGGAAGGAGAAATCATTGCACGTATTAAAGTAATTCCCGAAATGACCCAACTTAACAGTGCAGAGTCAAGAGTCCGCGTAGCAGGTATTAATCTCGAGCAGATTACAGCTACTTATGTAAGAGACGAGCAACTATATAATGAAGGGGTAATTGCCAGAGAAGACTTTGAAACATCTTCTGCAACCTACAAAAAAGCAAAAGAAGAACTGGAAAATGCAGTTGACAACCTATATATTATACGGGACGGGACTACAAAAAGTTCAACTGCAACCAGTACCACACAGGTTCGTTCTACTATTACCGGAATGATTCTGGACGTACCGATTAAAGTAGGAAATTCGGTCATCCAATCCAACACATTCAATGACGGAACCACCATTGCTTCCGTAGCCGATATGAATAACATGCTGTTTGTAGGTAAAGTAGATGAAACGGAAGTGGGACGTATCAATGAAGGGATGCCACTCAAACTAACGGTAGGAGCATTGGACGGAGAGAAATTCGATGCCGTACTGGAATATGTTTCCCCTAAAGGAGTAGAGGAAAACGGAGCTGTAATGTTTGAAATCAAAGCGGCTGTAAAAATCCCTTCAGAAGCCTTTATCCGGGCCGGGTACAGTGCTAACGGTGAAATTGTTTTAAAAGAAGCACGAGATGTTCTCACTATTCCGGAAAGTTGTGTAGAATTCAGCAATGATTCTGCATTTGTTTATTTGCTTACAACAGAATTACCGGAACAGGTATTTGAAAAACATTCTGTACAGGTCGGACTATCAGACGGTATCCAAATCGAAGTAACAGAAGGGCTGAGTGAAGAAGATAGAATCAGAGGTGCTGTTATCCTCCCAAACAAGAAATAACTTAAACATGCTTCAATGAATAATAAACTATTACTTTTTTTGTCTCATTATTGTTTACAACCCTGGCATATAGACAGGAAAAAAGGTGGACGCTGGAAGAATGTAT
>JAJBTP010000248.1 GCA_020860805.1 Tannerellaceae bacterium
CTGGTAAGTATTAAAAATTTACCGGAAACTTTCCCAACCGGAAAGGCTTATGCAACCTGGGAAGGAGAAATCGAGCCACAGGAAACCGGTGATTTCCGTTTTAAACTTCATTATGCCGGTTATACCAAAGTCTTTATTAACAATGAAGAAATTGTATCGGAAAGATGGCGTGCTGCCTGGAATCCGAATGATTATAAAATGAATACAACTCTGGAAAAAGGTAAAAAATATCCTTTCCGGGTGGAGTGGCATCCTGACGGAGATGTTTCTTATTTAGGGCTAAAAGTGTTAAGTCCACTATCTGAAGATGAACAGAACCAGTTGGCATTCTGGAGTGAAATGGGAGATGAAATTGATTATTATTTCATTGCCGGTGGTGATATGGATGGTGTAATCAGCCAGTATCGTGCCGTAACAGGAAAAAGCCAGATTATGCCTAAATGGGCGATGGGTTATTGGTTAAGCCGTGAAAGATATAAAACACAACAGGAACTGGAAGAAGCTTTGGACGAATATAGAAAAAGAAATGTGCCGCTGGATGTAATTGTTCAGGACTGGAGTTACTGGCCCGTTACTGATTGGGGTAGTCATGAATTTGATAAAGAACGTTTTCCGGACCCGGCCGGTATGGTTAAACATGTGCACGACCAGAATGCACGTATTATGATTTCCGTATGGCCTAAGTTCTACGTTACCACCGAACATTATAAGGAATTGGATGCTTTGGGTGCTATGTATCAGCAGGCTGTAAAAGATAGTATCCGCGACTGGATTTATCCGGGGTATGTAGGCTCATTCTATGATGCTTACAATGCAGATGCCCGTAAATTATTCTGGGAACAAATGAATGAACATCTGTATAGTCTGGGTATTGATGCCTGGTGGATGGATGCTTCCGAGCCAAATGTTCAGGACAATACGGATATGGAATACCGTAAAATGTTATGTGGTCCGACCGCTTTAGGTCCCTCAACCAAATATTTTAATGCCTATGCTTTAATGAATGCGGAAGCCATTTATGACGGACAGCGTGGTGTGAATCCGGATGACCGTGTATTTCTTTTAACCCGTTCTGGTTTTGCCGGACAACAACGCTATTCGACAGCTACCTGGAGTGGTGATATTGCAACCCGTTGGGAAGATATGAAAGCTCAAATGAGTGCCGGATTAAACTTTGCTATGTCAGGTATCCCTTACTGGACGATGGATATTGGTGGTTTCAGTGTGGAAAACCGGTATATGAGAGCTAAAGAAGGTAGTGAAGATATGCGTGAATGGCGTGAATTGAATACCCGCTGGTACCAGTATGGAGCCTTCTGTCCGTTATTCCGTAGTCATGGGCAATATCCTTACAGAGAAATTTATCATATTTCCCCGGAAGGCACGCCCACCTATTCTTCTATGAAATATTATACAGAGTTACGTTATAAACTGATGCCATATATCTATAGTCTGGCCGGATTAACCTGGTTTGACGATTATACGATTATGCGGGCATTGGTAATGGATTATACGAACGATAAAAATACCTGGGAAATTGATGACCAGTTTATGTTTGGCCCGGCATTTATGGCGTGTCCGGTTTACGAATACAAAGCCCGCAACCGGGACGTTTATTTCCCGGCTGGACTGTGGTATGATTATTACAGTGGCAAAACAATTCAGGGAGGTAAAACCATGAATGTGGATGCACCCTATGAATATATGCCTTTGTATGTACGGGCCGGTTCCATTATTCCGACCGGAAAAGTGATACAATCAACGGCCGAAGAACAAAAAGACCTGACAGTGTATGTGTATGCAGGAACAGATGGTAATTTTACCCTCTATGAAGATAATGGAGTAACCTATGATTATGAAAAAGGTAATTATACACAGATAAAGTTCAGTTACAACGATGGCAACCAGTCTCTTATTGTAGGAGAACGGAATGGGGCTTATGACGGAATGCCGGCAGAACGGGATATCACAGTCATTTATATTACTCCTGAAAATCCACAGGGTACCGAAAGAAAAGTACACTACACAGGTTCTGAAATTAACTTTACATTAATTTGATAAGGTTTACTATGATAAAAATGAAAACGTTGTTTCTTGGATTGTTTCTCCTGGCGGCCGCTTCGTTGGTCGCCGGAGAATCCCGGGAAAGAATTCTTTTTACAGCAGACTGGGATTTCACGCTGGCGGATGTAAATCCATATGAAAATCCGGAAAAAGGGCAATTCAGAAAACTGAATCTTCCACATGACTGGAGTATTGAAGCTGATTTCTCAAAAGAGTATCCGGCTACTCCGGGTGGTGGTGCTTTGCCGGGAGGGAATGGTTGGTACCGTAAAGTATTTACTCTCTCTGCTGAAGAAAAAGAAAAGACAGTTTATATAGATTTTGACGGTGTATACTGGAATAGTAAAGTCTGGCTTAACGGTCATTTGCTGGGGTTTCGGCCGAGTGGATATGTCTCTTTCCGGTATGATATGACTCCTTACCTGAAGTATGGTGAGGAGGAAAATGTATTGATTGTACAGGTCGATAATACCCAACAACCTAATTCCCGCTGGTATTCAGGTTCCGGTATTTATAGGAACGTGTGGCTGGTAAAAACCAATGATCTGCATGTTAATAATTGGGGTACTTATATAACAACCCCTTCTATAACAAAGGATAAAGCTACGGTCCGTATTGAAACAACGTTGCGGAATAAAGGGAGTTATACCGGTGCGGATTTGCAGACAACCATTATAAACCCGGATGGGCAGATAGTGGCAGTTGTTACCAATCCCGTTCCATTAAACGAGGGTATTGTAGAACCTTTTGTACAGACTGTAGAAGTAAAAACTCCCCGGTTATGGAGTCTGGAAACACCGGCTTTATATACAGCGGTGACAGAAATAAAAGTATCCGGGAAACAAGTAGATATATATGAAACTACATTTGGTATCCGTTCTTTCAGATGGGATAGCCAAACCGGATTTTACCTGAATGGTCAGCCTACAAAAATCTTAGGGGTGTGCATGCATCATGATTTAGGATGCCTGGGAACAGCTGTCAATGCACGTGCGATAGAAAGACAAATAGAGATTCTGAAAGCGATGGGCGTAAACTCCATTCGCACCAGTCATAATCCTCCGGCTCCTGAATTGTTGGATGTATGTGACCGGATGGGCATTTTAGTGCAGGATGAGACATTTGATATGTGGAGAAAACGAAAGTCTCCCCACGATTATTCCCGCTTTTTTGATGAATGGCATGAAAAGGACCTGACCGACCAGTTATTACGTGACCGGAATCGTGCTTCTGTTTTTATGTGGTGCATAGGAAATGAAGTATTGGAGCAATGGACACATGCTGATGCCGATACGCTGAGCCTGATGGAAGCCAATCTGATATTAAATGCAGGACATGAAATAGATTCATCCTGGATGCAGGATACAACGCTTAGTGTCCAGTCGCTTATTACCCGTTCTGTGGCTACAATCGTTAAAAGTCTAGATACCACCCGTGTCATTACTTCGGGAAATAATGAAGCCGATCCGGGTAACCATCTTTTCCGGGCAGGTGTATTAGATGTGTATGGATTTAATTACCAGGACAAATATTTTGCTCCTTTTCCTCAGAATTTTCCGGGCCAACCGTTTATTATAACCGAATCGACTTCTGCATTAATGACTCGTGGATATTATGAAATGCCTTCGGATGAAATTTTTATTCGTCCGGACGCATGGGATAAACCCTTTGATTTACCTGTTCATATGTGTTCAGCTTATGATAATTGTCATGTACCGTGGGGTACCACACATGAAGGGAGTTGGCTGGCTGCTAAAAAATATCCGCATATTTCCGGATTATATGTCTGGACCGGGTTTGATTATCTGGGTGAACCTACTCCTTTCGGGTGGCCCAGCCGTAGCAGCTTCTTTGGTATTGTAGACCTGGCAGGTTTCCCGAAAGATGTTTACTATATGTACCAGAGTGAATGGACTGATAAGCCGGTCTTGCATTTGTTCCCTCACTGGAACTGGTCGCCCGGACAAATGATAGACCTGTGGGCATATTATAATCAGGCCGATGAAGTTGAACTCTTTATCAATGGCGTAAGCCAGGGCGTTCAGTCTAAAACCGATGACCGGTTACATGTGTGCTGGCGGGTACAATTTACCCCGGGTACCATCAAAGCAGTATCACGTAAAAATGGTGTGGAAGTGCTAAGCCGTGAAATTCATACGGCAGGTGAGGCTACCTCACTGGTATTAACCCCCGACCGGCAAACCATTCAGGCGGATGGCAGAGACCTGTCTTTTATTACTGTAGAAGTAAAAGACAAGGCAGGGAACCTGGTTCCGGATGCAAATCAGTTGATTCGTTTTACAGTAGAAGGGGAAGGCTTTATTGTCGGAACGGATAATGGCGACCAGAACGATTCCGTAAGTCTGAAAACGCCGCAGCGGAATGCTTTTTTTGGTAAAGTACTGGTGGTTGTACAGAATACGGGAAAGAAAGGGCAGATTTATCTGCCTG
>JAJBTP010000083.1 GCA_020860805.1 Tannerellaceae bacterium
TTAATCTTCAGCTTATAATTGAGGACTAAAAGGAAAGGTACTATTACAATTACTACGCTGATAGCTACGAATATACCATAAAATACACCGGTACCGATACTGTGTCGTGAAGCTGAACCCGGTCCGCTTGCTAACAGAAGAGGTAGCATACCCAGAATAAAGGCCAGTGAAGTCATCAGAATAGGACGAAAACGTAGCTTTGCCGCATGTAAGGCAGCCTGCACCGGAGCTACACCGGCATCTACCTGTACTTTTGCAAATTCCACAATCAAAATGGCATTCTTAGCGGCCAGTCCCATCAGGGTAACCAGACCAATCTGGAAATAGATATCATTATTCAGTCCGCTTATCCATATACCCAGATAAGCACCCAAAGTAGCTACCGGTAAAGACAGGATTACGGCTATCGGCACAATCCAGCTTTCATACTGGGCCGCCAGGAAAAGGAATACAAAAAGAAATACCAGTGCCAAAACCATTCCGGTCTTACCATCGGCCTGCTTTTCCTGGTAAGATAATCCACTCCATTCCACACCGATATCTGCCGGTAGTTTCTGGTCAACAATCCGTTGGACAGCAGCCATAGCCTCTCCCGTACTATATCCCTGTGCCGGAATAGCATTAATGGAAGCAGTACTAAACATATTAAACCGTTTAATCGTACCCGGCCCGGTCGTATAACTGATATTACCTAAGACTGTTAATGGTATCATCGAACCATTCTGTGCTCTTACAAAATAAAGTCCGAGGTTATCCTGTGTAGCCCTGTAAGGTGCTTCCGCCTGGATATAAACACGGTACACACGGTTAAACATATTGAAGTCGTTAACATATACAGAGCCCAGATAGGCTTTCATGGTTGAGAAAATATCGGATAAAGGTGTTCCCAGGTTTTTTGCCCGGTCACGGTCTACATTAAAATAGAGTTGGGGTATTTCCGATTGAAGAGAAGAAGATACATTCCTCAACTCCGGTGCCTGGGCTGCATAATACAGGAAGGTATCAGTAGCTGCTACAAGGTTATCCCAGGTAGCTTCTCCACGGGCTTCCAGTTGAATTTCCAAACCTCCGCTTTCGCCCAGCCCGGGAATTACCGGGGGACGGCTCAGATACGCTTTCACTTCCGGATAGTAATAGAAAGTATCACGGGCCGCTTCCATCACATCCCCAACATTCATTCCGGAAGATTTCCGTTCTTTCCAGGGTTTCAATATTACAGTTAGTGTAGAACGGTTTTGCACGGTTCCTACCCGGTTACTGCTACCGGTTACGTTCTGGACATATTCAACAGCCGGATGATTCATAAGGAAATCAACAGCCCGGTCTGTTACAATACGGGTTCTTTCCAGCGTGGCGCCTTCCGGCATTTCCAGTTCGACAGTAAAGTAACCCTGGTCTTCTTCCGGGATAAAGCTGGTAGGAATGTAACGGTTCAGAACAAAAACAAATACGATAGCCATACCAAACCCTGCCATCATACGGCGGGGATTACGTATTACTTTTTCTACAATCCGGATATATTTATTATTTCCCAGATTCAACCATTCGTTGATTTTACGGAAAACAATATTTTTTTCTTTTTTGGATGGCTTTAATAAAATGGCACACATCGCAGGACTTAACGTTAAAGCGACCACTGCAGAAAGCAGTACAGAAACAACAATCGTAACGGTAAACTGACGGTAAAGCAGACCGGTTATTCCTCCCAAAAAGCTCACCGGTATAAATACAGCTGCCAATACCAAAGCCGTAGCAATCAGAGCACCGGATAGTTCATTCATTGCTTTATGAGAAGCTTCACGGGCCGTCAAGTGCTCCTCTTCCATCAACCGTTCTACATTCTCAACAACTACAATGGCATCATCCACCACAATACCAATCGCCAGAATTAATCCTAAAAGAGTAAGCATATTTAGTGAGAAGCCCATCGCCAACATAAAGCCAAACGTTCCTATCAATGAAATAGGAACAGCAATAGTAGGTATTAAAGCGGCCCGCCAGTTCTGTAAAGAAAGGAATACTACCAGGATAACCAGAATCAATGCTTCAAACAAAGTTTTATATACTTCATGAATAGACTGGGAGATATACTCAGTCATATCAAAAGGAAACATATATTCTATCCCCTGCGGAAAAGTAACACTCATTTCCTCCATGGCTTTCCGGACATTCTCTGCTACTTCCATCGCATTGGCTCCCGGTAATGTATAAATACCTAAAATTGCAGCATTCTGGGCATTCAATCCACTTTCGGTTGAATAGGACTGAGCTTCCAGCGAAACCCGTGCCACATCTTTCATACGGACAATGGAACCATCCGGATTAGCACGTACTACAATGGATTCAAATTCTTCTACTGTAGACAGACGTCCCGGTGCAGTAATCGGTAGCGTAATATCCACATCAATAACCGGTTGTTTACCCAACTCACCAGCTGCCGATTCACGGTTCTGGTCTTTCAGGGCATTCTGCAAATCCTGCAAGGTTAGCCCCATATTAGCCAACCGGTCCGGATAGACCCATATCTGCATACCGTAATAACGGCTACCGATATTGGTAACCCGTCCTACTCCCGGAACACGACGTAAAACATCAAGTACATTGATAGTAGCAAAGTTACTGAGGTATATTTCGTCAAAACGTGGGTCGTCCGACATCAAACTGAGGGTCATCAACTGGCTGGGTGACTGTTTCTCTACGGTTATCCCGTTTTGAATTACTTCTGCCGGTAAACGGGCTTCTGCCAGCTTTACCCGGTTTTGCACTTCTACCGAAGCCAGGTCAGGGTCTACGGAAACATCAAAAGTAACCGTCACACTCAAACTCCCGGAATTCGAGCTGCTACTCTGCATATATATCATCCCCGGTGTTCCGTTCAATTGTTGTTCGATAGCGGTTGCTACAGCCTGTGAAACAGTTAACGCACTGGCACCCGGATAGGTTGCACTGATACGTACTACCGGCGGAGTAACCTGGGGATACTGGTCGATAGGCAATAACGTAAGCCCAATAATCCCTGTAAGAACAATCAATATGGAAAGAACGGTAGAGAAAACGGGGCGTTCAATGAAAAACCACCGTTTCATAATTTATCCTCCTCTCTTAGACGTTCGATCGTCTCTTCATCATAGGCAGAAACAGGCCGTACTTCA
Source organism: Tannerellaceae bacterium (assembly GCA_020860805.1). GTDB lineage: Bacteria > Bacteroidota > Bacteroidia > Bacteroidales > Tannerellaceae > UBA4116. The sequence goes on from JAJBTP010000083.1 coordinate 3,153, forward strand.
ATATTCGGAGTAAGTTTGTGATATCCTTCTGTTACCACCTGCTCATTTTCACCTAATCCACGTTCGATAACCACATTATTACCGATTTCGGGACCCATTTGTACAAACCGTTTTTCCGCTATATTATCTCCTCGCCGGACCACATAAATAAACGCTCCCCCTTTTTCGATAGAGATAGCTTTACGCGGTACTACAATCGACCGTTCCCGCATATCCAACAGAATTTTAACACGGGTAAACTGTCCGGGCAATAACCGTTGATTCGGATTCGGAAGAATAGCCCGTACGGTGAAGGTACCTGTTTTAGGGTCTACTTTAGGGTCAGCAAAATCCACAATCCCTTTAATCGGATATTCAGAATTATCTGCCAGTGTAACTGTTACGGTTGGTTGCCACGAACGGGTTGAATCCTGTACACCAAACTGTACATTCCGGCGTTGTGCACGCAAATAATCCAAATCCGTCATTTTGAAGTCCACAAAGACAGTGTCACTTTTTACAACTGCTGCCAGTTTGGAATTTACACCAGGTCCAACCAACGCACCTACGTCTACAAAACGCTCACTGATATAACCGGATATAGGAGATACAACTGTGGTATAACTTAACTGTAATTCTGCCTGATCCAAATCAGCCTTATTCATGGCAATGTTGGCTTCTGCATCTTCCTGTGCTGCTATCGCATTATCCAGGTCCAGCTGGCTGGCTGCGTGTTGTTCGTACAAAGGCCGTAAACGTTCTACATCACGACGTGCTTTGGAGGCCTGTGCTTCACTTTTCTTCAATTGTGCCTTAGCCTTCTCCACACGGGCTCTATACTGTGCCGAATTGATGATAAATAAGGGTTCGTTTTGTTTAACGGGTTTTCCTTCGGCAAATAACATTCGTTCCAGAAAACCTTCTACACGTGCATGCACCTCTACATAGCTGACTGCACGAATACTTCCAACATATTCATTGATAATGAGTACATCTTCTTTCTGAGGAACCGCGACAACCACTATCGGTAATTTAGGTTCTTCTTTTTTACGGCAACCGGTGTGAAGGAGAGTAGAGAGAGTAACTATACAAATCACCGGGACCCATGCCCTTTTACTAATACTCATACGAAATAATTTGTTTGCTATTTAAATCTGCCATATAATCTCTAAACCACTGAATGAGAGAGACTATAACCTATCAGTAGCCAACAATCTTCTTATTATACGGAGACAAAGCTATATATTTTCTTTTGATAGATAATAAACTTAGAAGATATATTAACATATGAAGTTTGAAAGATTATAGCTCTCTCATATAGAAATAACGAACAAAACCTGCTTTTATTATACCCTGAATCAAAAATATACAGAACTTCTT
>JAJBTP010000221.1 GCA_020860805.1 Tannerellaceae bacterium
GAATCAGGATTGGCTTTTAGAGTTTACTTCTGCATTGGAACCGAATGAAAAACATTTATTTAGTAGAACTTTATTTACATTAGCCTCTATTTTTAAAACAATTTCTTAATTAAATCTTTCCTTTTCAGACGTTCCAGAGACTGCATGATTTGCCGGCGGAATTCAGGTTTATACCAGAAGAAGTATTGGCGTTGTGACAGTTTCTGCTCTTTGCTCCGGGCGGTATATACTTTTTCCAGTGTGTAGGGATTATAACCGGTATAATACATTTCGGTGGCCAGTGTCATGGGAGTAGGTGTAAAATCCTGTACCTGCTCCAGCTGGAATTGAAGTTGTTTGGTTTGTACAGCGAGTTCTGCCATATCCGTTTCCCGGCATCCGGGATGGCTTGATATAAAATAGGGGATAAGTTGTTGGTTTAAACCGTACTGCCGGTTAATCCGGTCGAACTGATTTTTAAATTGTCCAAACTGTTCAAAGGAAGGTTTGCGCATATATTTGAGTACTTCGGCCTGTGTATGTTCAGGGGCTACTTTGAGCCTTCCGGAAACATGCCGTATTATGAGTTCTTCAGTATATTTGCGGCTGGCCGTGTTTAGTTGTTCATCTTCATACCGGTTGAGCAACATATCATAGCGTACTCCACTACCTATAAAAGATTTTTTGATTTCCGGTAGCTTATCTACTTCTTTGTAAAGCTCCAGTAAATAGGAATGATTGGTATCCAGGTTTTTACAGACTGCCGGAAAGATACAGGATGGTTTCTTACATTTCCTGCAGATGGATTCATTCCGTCCTTTCATCCGGTACATATTAGCCGAAGGTCCGCCCAGGTCACTGAGATATCCTTTGAAATCCGGCATTTGTGTAATCTGTTTTATTTCTTTCAGAATAGACTCTTTACTTCTGGAAGCGATGAATTTTCCCTGATGGGCTGAAATAGTGCAAAAGGAACATCCGCCGAAACAACCCCGGTGTACATTGACAGAGAATTTAATCATATCAAAAGCCGGTATTACTTTTCCTTTGTATTTGGGATGGGGTAAACGGGTATAGGGCAAATCAAAGGAGGCGTCAATTTCTTTTTCACTCATTGGTGGATAAGGCGGATTCACCACGATAGTCTTGTTTTTTACCTTTTGCAAAATACGGGAGGCATTGTATTTATTCGACTCTTCTTCTATATGCCGGAAGTTTTTCGCTTGTTTTAGTTTATCCCGCAGACAATCTTCATGCGAAAACAAAACGATATCTGATTCCCCAGGAGTTATATTTGTACCAACCCATGCGGTTTGTGGTATATCTTTTAGTGTGTGGAATTCTTCTCCTTTTTGTAACCGCCTGACTAAGTCTTTTAACGGTAATTCACCCATTCCGTAGATTAGTAAGTCTGCTTTACTTTCTATCAGAATTCCGGGTTTTAGTTGGTCCTGCCAATAGTCGTAATGAGTTAACCGGCGCAAAGATGCTTCTATCCCTCCCAGTGCAACAGGTACATCCGGATAAAGGTCTTTCAGAATGTTGGAGTAAACAATACTGGGATAGTCCGGACGCATACCGGCTCTTTTATCCGGTGTATAGGCATCTTCACTACGTAACCGTTTATTGGCTGTATAATGATTAATCATAGAATCCATGGCGCCGGCAGATACCCCAAAAAATAAACGGGGTTTACCTAATTTTTTGAAATCGCGGAAGTCGCCCCGCCAATCCGGTTGGGGTACAATAGCAACACGTAATCCTTCCGCTTCGAGTGTACGGCCTACCACGGCGGCACCGAATGAAGGATGGTCAACATAGGCATCTCCGGAAAACAGAATTACATCAATATAATCCCATCCTCTTGCTTCAACTTCTTTTTTAGTGGTGGGTAACCAGGCGTCAGGTCTATAATTTATCATACTGCAAAGATACGGATTTTTTAAAATTGTCTGTGGATGCCCTCTATTTAACTATATGTAGGTATGTTTTACGGCATGAATACCTAAAAGTGGTGATTGTACGTCTTTTTTTATTAATAGAACTTTGCAGGCGGAAAACAATTTTAAGATATGAAGGTCATTAAACAAACTCGTTTTAAAGAATTATTACAGTTTTGTATTCTTTGTGCAGGAATAACCTGTATGCTTTTCTGTACTACTCCAATCTCAGCCAATCAACGGGGACGTTCCTGTGTTATACGGGGAACAGTCAAAGATACCAATAAGGAGATACTTGAATATGCTACTGTATATATTAAAGGTACAACACTTGCTGTTAACTCAAATGAAAAAGGTGAATTCTTTTTAAGAGCAATGCCGGGTAAACATATAGTATGTGTTCAGTTAATAGGATATACTACATTTGAAAAAGAGATTGTACTCAAACCTGAAGAGAAAATGGTGCTGGATATACACCTTACGGAAGAAAAATTTCAATTGGGTGAAGTAGAAATTGTAGCCAAATCTCCTGTACAACAGGTGAATGAAACAGCTTTCAATGTGGTGGCAATGGATGCCAAAACTCTTCATAACAGTACGTTAGATCTTGCACATGCGTTGGATAGAGTTTCCGGGATTAAAATCAAAGAGACTGGTGGGGTCGGTTCTGATATCCATTTGATGATGGATGGTTTCAGCGGTAAACATATTAAAATATTCGTTGACGGTGTACCACAGGAAGGTGTAGGAAGTTCTTTTGGGCTGAATAATATTCCTGTTAATTATGCGGAACGTATTGAAGTATATAAAGGAGTTGTGCCTGTAGGGTTTGGTACAGATGCAATAGGTGGAGTTATCAATATTGTAACCAGGAAAAATAAGAATAAATGGTTTTTGGATGCTTCTTATTCATACGGATCTTTTAATACCCACAAATCATATGTAAATTTCGGACAAACATTTACCAATGGTCTTATCTATGAAATTAATGCATTCCAGAACTATTCGGATAATAATTATTCTGTAGATACATATGTAAAGAAATTTAATCCGGATGGGACAGCTTCTATAAACACAACAGAGATAGAACGTGTAAAACGTTTTCATGATACTTATCATAATGAAGCTATTGTGGGAAAAGTGGGCGTTGTTGATAAAAAATGGGCCGATCGACTGATGTTTGGAGTTACCTATTCGAGAATGTATAAAGATATACAAAACGGGGTACGCCAGGCCATCGTATTCGGGGGAAAGTATCGTAAAGAGTATTCCGTGATGCCTTCGTTAGAGTATCGTAAACGTAACCTGTTTACAGAAGGACTGGATGTAACACTGACAGCAAATTACAATAAAAATATTACTCAGAATGTGGATACTGCTACCTACGAGTACAATTGGTGGGGTGAAAAGCGTAAGCTGGCTTCTCCCGGTGAACAGTCTTATCAACACACACGTTCTGATAACAATAACTGGAATGGTACTCTTACTGCTCATTACCACCTGGGCCAGGCTCATACATTTACATTCAATCATGTAGTGAATACATTTAAACGTTCTAACAGAAATATATTGACCGGGACATCTGCAGATCCGATAGCAAAGGAAACCCGTAAAAATATATCCGGTCTTTCTTACCGCCTGATGCCTGTGGAAAACTGGAATATTTCAATTTTTGGCAAGTATTATAACCAGTTTATAGCAGGCCCTATGGCTACATCTTCCACATCTTCCGATTATACCCGCACTACTAATTCAGTAAGTGCTATGGGATACGGCGCAGCAGGAACTTATTTTATCCTGAAAAGTTTGCAGGCAAAACTGTCTTATGAAAAGGCATACCGTTTGCCTACTAATGAAGAGATGTTTGGTGATGAAGATCTTGAGTCCGGCGATCTGGCAATCAAACCGGAAAACAGTAACAACCTGAATTTCAATCTGAGTTATAATGAAGTGTTTGGAAAACATTCCGTGTATGCGGAAGGAGGCCTTGTTTATCGTAGTACAAAGGATTACATTCAACGTAGGATCGTTGATTTGAGTGGAGGTAAATCCGGAGCTACTTATGAAAATCATGGTAAAGTATTAACAAAAGGATATAATCTTTCACTTCGTTATGGCTTTGCCAACTGGGTAAGTGCAGGAGGAAGTTTTACACAAATGGATGTAAGGGATAATGTAAAAACTGTTGGTAGTACTACACAACAGGAAAACCTGGCCTATAAAGCACGTATGCCGAATATACCCTACCGGTTTTCGAATGCAGATATAACTTTCTACTGGCGTAACCTGGGACGGAAAGGAAATCATTTATCTCTCACCTATGATAATTTCTACATGCATACTTTCCCGTTGTATTCTGAAGTGCTGGGCAGTGAATCGGATTTTATAGTGCCAACACAGGTATCTCATGACCTGACTTTTTCTTACAGCGTATTGAATGGCCGCTATAATTTTTCATTAGAATGCAGGAATTTCACAGATGAAAAATTATACGATAATTTCAGTTTGCAAAAAGCAGGAAGGGCATTTTATGGAAAAGTAAGAATCTATTTAGGAAATTAAATACAATATAATTC
>JAJBTP010000041.1 GCA_020860805.1 Tannerellaceae bacterium
ACTAAAAAACTATAGAATTAAGAATGTAATAATTGGGAATGTGAGAATTGAGAATTGCAGTAAGTGTTTGTTTTTGTATGGATAAATCCCCCCTGCATCAAACAAAACCTCCTCCTTTAATATCCAAAAAAAAGAAACAAAGGGTATACAGTACAGGGGATTGAATACAGGCGAGAATGGGATATTTGTGGGGGAATGTAGGGATGGTGATTTTCGTGCGATTCTCCGGGAGTTAAGGGTTTTCAGTTTGTCAGTCTTTGGTGGTTGTTACTTACTAAATGGTAGTGGTTTTGAAAGTTCTCACTATCGCTTTTGTAGGGTGTCAGGAGAATGCCCGGGCTGGCTTCTTTTTATTTATTTGGATTGAACCAGCGTAGGTTATCATCCAGCGTATAGGGCACGCAAAATACGCAGAAAAGCGCAGATTAACGCTGAATATTATCTAAAAATTATATTTTAACCTGCGTTTTTCCGTGCAAAACTGCCTATTTACCGGATTGCCTGTTTAATCAGGCTCATGATGTATTCCAGATTCCCGGTATCTTCTACTGTTAGTTCATAGTCTCCATTGCCCCAGTGTCCTAACTCAGACACATCCCGGGTTAACTGTTTGGAATCATCCAATTGGCCTTTCTTAAGATTAATCCAAATTTTAAGTGCACGTTTGCCAATGCATATATCTGCAAAAATTTTCTCTTTTAAAACAAAACTAATACGTTTCTTTTTAGGGGCGATTTCTATATCCGGATTTAAATTAAAAATAGCCGTTTTATAGGTTTGGTATAAGTCAACGATAAAATCCTCTTTCCCTTCCAGATGGTCATCTTCCGTATAGACCTTAATTTCTTTAACCACTTTGCTTATGTTGGATTCCCCTTTATTCTGTATCTGTTTGATACTGGGGGCAGACTGCGATTTCTTTACCGGGTTAATGACTACGATACCTCCTTCAAATTGCTTAATCTCCCACAGTTCTATCGGTAAATCCTTAAAGTTGGATGACTGGCGCTGAAAGCCGGTAAACGAAGGAGCCACAAACATGACTTTGATTTGTGACCAATCCACATCCGAACGTTTCAATGTTTTCTGTTGTGACTCATTATATTCAATAATAAAATCCGCTTTATACTCCAACATCAGGTTCAGATACGACACCCCCTGGTCTATTACACTGTAATTCCGGTCACGTTTGTATTCAATAATCACAAACGAACGGTTTTCTTCATCAAACGCCAGGGTGTCAACCCGGTTACTTTTGATGATAAACTCCGATTTAATAAACGTATATCCGGTAATCTGTTGCAGGTTCTCTTCAAACAGTTTCTGCATATCTTTCTCCAGCTTAAAAGGAATCTCTTTCAAGCCTGCCAGTTCATTGTTGTTTTGTTGGAATATTCGCATGGTTTAAATCATTTTTTATAATCCTTCAATAAACGTATCCATGTATTCTTTGATTTTGCTTAGGATGCGTTCGGCTACTGTGCGGCGGTCTTTGAGGCCGGGGCGGTAGGTGAGCAGGTCGATTACCTCGTCACGGAGGGGTTCTTTTCTGGTGAAGGGGTAGTTGCCTATCAGTTTTTCTACTTTACCGGAGTCGAGTTGTTCAGCTTCGCTGAGTTGTATGAGTACCTGGAGGCGTTCCTGTGTCAGGAAGGTATAGAACTCGGTGGAGATAGTACCGGGGTCTTCTATAGCCGGCAGATGGTGTTGGATGAACTTTTCTATCAGTTCACGCTTACTACGCAACTTCGCATCTCCGGATAGGATGTCCATAATGGATTTATGTTGTTGCTCCCGTTCTTCGGGTTTGGCATCCTGTAGTTTTTCAAGTAGCCGCAGGATGTACGCCACATTAATCTCATCCCGGTGCATCAGTTCGATTTCAAAGTCGATATCGTTCAGGATGGATACTTTTTCTTTTTGGGTATGCCCTTTGGTTTTATCATACAAATCCAGATATTTGCTTTTGTAGTCTTCAAACGATTGCTCATTCATCGACAGGTCGTCATGCGTGAATTCGGTGAACGTTTTGAGTACGTTTTTTGAGCCGCATCAGTTCCCGGAAGGCTTTGATAAATACCAGTTCTTCCTCTTCATCCCGCAGGTCGTTGACACTGTTGACTGTGGGGGTTATTTTCAGCAACTCTATAAATGCCTGGTTGAACAGGGTAATATATTCTTCATAGGGTTGCATGATGATTTCATCTTTGGCCGCCAGGTTGGAGAACAGACTGATAGCTTCATCGGTTGCCGGTTTGAGGTTACGGAAACAGACGATATTGCCCTGCGACTTCAATTCGTTCAATATCCGGTTGGTACGGGAATAAGCCTGTATCAACCCGTGGTATTGCAGGTTTTTATCTACATACAGTGTATTGAGGTGTTTGGAATCAAATCCGGTCAGGAACATATTTACCACCAATAGGATATTAATCTCCCGGTTTTTGACCCGCTTGGCTATGTTGTTGTAATATTTGTAAAACAACGCCGAATCTTTGGTCGTATAATTTCCTCCGAACTCCTGGTTGTAATCCTGTATAAAGCTTTCCAACGCATCCCGTGAATTCAGCGATAGGTAAGGGATGGTGGTCTCTTCGGCAACCATCGAAAACTCTTCCTCTTCCTCCGCAAAGCCTACCACTTCCCGGTCTTCTTCATTGGCCTGGTAGGAATAGATGGTAGCTATCCGCAGGTTATGCTGGCCAAGTTCTTTTTTGGTTTTGAAGAGTTTGTAATATTCTATCAAGGTGGGAACACCGGATACACACAGGATAGCGGTAAACTCACGGCTGTGGGTTTTACGGTCGTGGTTTTGGATGATGTAATCCACAATGTTTTCCAACCGTTGCGGGGCATTCATGACTTCGGCCTCGTCGATGGCTTCGACATTGATATCGATGATATTCTCTTTCTGTTTAAAGGTACTGATATATTCTACACTGAATTTCAATACATTTTCATCCCGGATGGCATCGGTTATCACATATTTATGCAGGCATTCGCCAAACAGCATTTTGGTGGTACGTTTGCCAAACTCATTGGTTCCCGCATTCTTATCGAAAATAGGGGTTCCGGTAAAACCAAACAACTGGCTGGCGTGGAAGAAGTTTTTGATGGCATCATGTGTTTTACCAAACTGGCTACGGTGGCATTCGTCAAAAATAAAGACGATGCGCTTATCCTGCAACTGTTCCATTTTGCCCAGGTACCGCTGTTTGCAAATGGCGGTATTGAGTTTCTGAATCGTGGTAACTATCAGTTTGGTATCATCCGCAAACTGTCGTACCAGTGCATCTGTATTATTAGTAGCGTCAATACTGTCTTTGGAGAAATTATTAAACTCCTGCGAAGTCTGATAGTCGAGGTCTTTCCTGTCTACCACAAAGACTACTTTATGTACTTTCGGGAAGCTGGTTAATATCTGTGCCGTTTTAAAAGAGGTCAGCGTTTTACCAGACCCGGTGGTGTGCCAGATGTAGCCCGGCTTGCGGGAGGTCTGCACTTTATCCACGATGGCTTCTACGGCATAGTATTGGTAGGGACGCAACACCATCAGTATCTTTTGTGATTCATTCAGTACGATGTACTTCGTAATCATTTTAGAGAGGTGGCAAGGCTCCATGAAGATATCTGCAAAAGCGGATAATTGTGTAATCAGTTTATTCTCTTTATCCGTCCAGTAGAAAGTCTGTTTAAAGCTACGTGCCTGCCGCAGGGTATTGGCATAATATTTAGTATTGACTCCGTTGCTGATGATAAACAACTGGATAAACTGAAACAACCCCTGCCCCGCTCCATATAAATCCCGTTCGTAGCGGTTGATTTGGTTAAACGCTTCTTTCAGTTCCAGTCCCCGCCGTTTCAGTTCGATTTGCACCAGTGGCAGCCCGTTTATAAGGATAGTGACATCATACCGGTTCTTATAGGTTCCTTCCATCTCGACCTGTTGCGTCACCTGAAACTCATTCCGGCACCAGTGTATCTGGTTAATCAGTTGTATCGTCTGAGTTTCGCCTGCATCGTCTTTGTACGGCACCCGGTCACGCAAAATCTTCGCCCGCTGGAAAATACTGCCTTTATTAATGTAATTGAGTACACGGGTAAACTCCGCATCACTCAGGGTGGTATGGTTATGAATCTCCAATTGTGTTTTCAGGTTATTCAATAGTTCCTTTTCATTCCGGATAGAAACCTTCTGATACCCCAATTGCACCAACTGGCTGACTAAACTATTCTCTAATATTTGTTCGGGTTGGGTGTTCATCATTCATTTCTTTTTACACAAACATCTGTTGCAATAATCCTTTTTTCCACTCTTTCATAACATCAATTTGCTTGCTTACGCCTTCGATTTGTTTGTCGATAGCGGAGAGGAAGGTGGCTATTTTTTGTTGTTCGGGAAGAGAAGGAATAAATACAACTATCTTAAGAAAGTCTTTCTTATTCATGACTCTATTTCTTCCCGCCCCTCCTGGTGATATATTACTCAAATAT
>JAJBTP010000448.1 GCA_020860805.1 Tannerellaceae bacterium
GTATATATCCGAAGGGGCTCCGGCCGGGCTTACCGTGGGCTCGGCATTCAGGAAATAGAAAAGTATCTCTTTATTCCCATCCCGGTGTGAGGGATACATGAAGACATCTATAAACGGACAATCCGGGGTGGCCGGTTTCTGGCCGAAAGGCTGTGTCATAAGCGAATATTCATTTCCTTCTACCAGGGGCTTCAGGGCCGTAATAGCTTCCTGTTCTTTTCCCATGGCCAGATATAATTCGCTCAGGTAGTGGCGTGCCACGGCTCCCGATATCAGGTTATTATTTTCTTCACGTAACGGAAGATGAGCCACAGCAAATTTCAAATCTTCTTCCATGACTTCCCGGATTTCACTCACTGAATTACGTTCCCAGTCTATCCGGTAATTCATACCGTCAATTTCTTCCGTAGAAAGAGGTACCGCCCCATAGGTATAAGTCAGGTGGCGGTAGGCCCAGGCACGGAAAAACGGGCACGGGCTAAGATATCATCTTTATTCTGTTGATTTTGTTCGTCTGTTGTTCCTTCCCAGTCTATTCCCGAACGTTCTGCACGGGTAATAATCATATTGGCCGTGTTAATCATTTTATACAGCCATAGGAAAGTACCTTCAAAGATGGCCAAATCGGTTTTTCGTATTTCACTGGGCATATACAGGAATTTCATTTGATCGCTGGCATTATTAGCCCAGGCATTATCTGCTCCGGCAGCAAAAGCGGCATGTTGTACCACCGGGATACTTCCTACGTTATTGGCATCCGCTCTTCTGTATTCATTTCTCATCAATCCATGTAAGGCTGTTATCATAGCATTAAATCCGGTATAATCTACCAGTAGATTCTCCGGATAAATAGCATCCCGGGGAGATTCTTTCAGGAATTCAGCTTCATTACATCCCCCTAAAAGGAGAACAGATAAGATAAGGAGGGTTGATATATATGTTTTCATTTTGAATATTTTTTAGTGATTTAAAAATCAAATTTAACGCCAACAATTACTGACCGTACCTGAGGGGCTGCCCGCTGGCTGGAAATAAATTCCGGGTCCAGTCCTGTCCACTTCGTCCAGGTAGCCAGGTTTTTCAGGTTCGTGTATACTTCCAGACGCTGGATACCTGCTCTGTCCAGCCAGGGTTTAGGTAATTTATAGGAAACAGTTACATCCTGTAAACGTAGAAAATCTGTTTTTTCATAAAATCCGGCCCCTTCGGGATTGACTCCACTATTTAACTGGTTCTTTGGATAGGTGTTAATTGGGTTTTCAGGTGTCCAGAATTCAATCATCATTTTATTCTGTGCATAGGAATTACTGTTTACATCTTTCAGACTATTCCGGGCTGTGGCTCCCACCTGTGCATTGATAAAGAAGCTCAGCGAAATATTTTTATAACTAAACATATTCATCATACCTACTGTGAAGTCGGGTATTGATTTTCCTATAATCTCTTTATCTGCTGTAGTAATGCCCGGTTCGCCATCTATATCTTTATATTTCATATAGCCCGGGATAGAGTTCGGATTATCCGGGTCCTGCGGTCCTGTAGGGTTATTGGGGTCGGTTATCTGCCATATACCATCAAATACATAATCATAATGAGAACCTACCGGGTGACCGATAAACCAACCGGAAGCGATATCATCCGTAGGGTTGCCATTTTCATCGTATAACCCGACACTTTTTATTTTTGAATCGTAATGTACCCAGTTAAGTGTTGTACTCCACTTGAAGTTCCGGGTATTAATATTGGTGGAAGTTAGTTGGATTTCATAGCCTTTGTTGGATGTCTCTCTAATATTTTCAAGGAGTACATTGGTTCCGTTGATAGTAGGAATGGTTCGTTGCAACAACAGGTCTTTGGTGTTCGACCAATAGATATCAAAAGTTCCCTGGATACGTCCGCCCAATATACCAAAATCCAACCCTGTATTAAAGGAAGTGGTTGTTTCCCATCCTAAATTAGGAGATGCTAATTTGACCGGATAAAATCCATACATGGGTTTATGGTCTTCGGTTAAATAGTTGAAGGTTGATAATTCCGGAAGAGTCACATAGGCACCACTGATTGCTTCATTTCCGTTTTTCCCATAGGATAGACGAAGCTTCAGGTTACTAACGATATCATTCAGTTTGGATTGCATGAAGAAGCTTTCATTGGATATATTCCAGCCTAATGCCATAGAAGGAAATACTCCGAATTTGGTATCTTCTCCGAATGCAGAGCAGCCATCCCGACGGGCTGTAAAGGTAAACAGGTAGCGGCTGTCATACGAGTAGTTCAACCGGCCCATCTGTGAGATATGGTTTTGTTTCCAATAGGTACCCGTACCGGATAGTGTACCGGCTTTGGATGCCTGGTAATAGTACATCACATCATTCGAAAAATCTTTACCATTCATAGTATCCTGTTCGTAGACTTTACTTTGTGCGGAATAGAGACCGGTAAAGAACAGACTGTGTTTTCCAAAATCCTTTATATAGGTAACTATATTTTCTACAATCCAGTCTGTTGAGTCCCAGTGGTCAATATTCAACTCACCGTTAGTTCCTTCACCGTAATAGGTATCCCTTCCCTGATAGTTTTTCCAGGAGCTGGTTTCAAAAGTGAAACCGGTATTCAGTTTATAGCTTAACCCTTTTACCCAGGGCACCCGGATATCAATGGCATTATTCAAAATGGCTTTATACCGGATATCGCTGTTTATTTCATTGATATTACTTAAAGGATTGCGATTAAATGCTTCACTGGAATGTTCCCAGGTTTTCAGTTTGATACTTCCATCTTCATTATAAGGTTCGGACAAAGGAATCATCAGGAAGGCTCTCCCAAAGTCCGGACTATTACCACTCCGGCTATACCGGCTTAACTGTGTGTTGGAAGAAAAGCTCAACCAGGAGGTAAACTCCTGTTCCAGATTGACACGAAAGTTATACCGTTCAAAGTTATTATTAAGGGCTACTCCTTCGGAATTCGTGTAATTCAAAGAGATGTAGTATTTTGTTTTTTCATTTCCTCCCCGGAAGGATAGATTATGTTGTTGTGAGAATGCATTTCTGGTAACAGCATCTACCCAATCGGTATATTCTCCGTTTTCATACATTCGTTTTTCGGTGTCGGTCATATTGGCCAGCCAGGGTTCAGGGTTATCTTCTGTCGGGGTAGTTGTATTGGCTTCCTTCAACGCTTCCACTTTATATTTCCAGAATTCTTCTCCATTCATCATACGAGGGAGATTAACCGGCTTACTGAAAGTAAAGAATGAATTATAGGATATAGTCATTTTATTGCTATCACCCCGTTTGGTAGTAACCAGAATTACGCCATTGGCACCCCGTGCACCATAAATAGCCGCAGAGGAAGCATCTTTTATACTTCAATAGATTGTACATCCGAAGAGTTTATTTCCGACCAGGGACCATCAAAAGGAATACCATCCAGAATAATCAACGGTTTATTGGACGCTGTAATGGAGTTGCTTCCCCGGATGGTTGTACTGGAAGAAGAACCTTCCGCATTGGAACCGGTTACAGCGATATTCAGCCCTGCGATGGCTCCCTGTAAAGACTGGATAATATTCGTCTGTGGTCTTTCTTCCAGCATTTCTGAAGAAAGAGAAGCTACGGCTCCGGTAATGTCTGACTTTTTCTGTACTCCGTATCCTACAACCAGCACTTCTTCCAGGCTGTGAACATCTTCCCGGAGTGTAATAAACAAAGGTCCTGAACCGGACACTTTTAGTTCCTGGGGAAGATATCCTATATACGAGATATGTAAGTTGGCATTTTCAGGAACATTTTGTAAAGAAAAATTACCATCCAAATCCGTAATGGTTCCGTTCTGGGTCTCTTTCACCTGGATAGTTGCACCGATGAGGGGTTCACCGGATGCGTCTTTTATATTACCCATGACAGTCCGGGTTTGTGTACCGGTATTTTGTTGTGCAGTTGCCTGTTTGATAATTACAATTGTTTTATTATTCACCTGATAGTCCAGTCCTTTTTTACCCAACACAGTGGTTAAGACTTCACTGATAGGTTTATCGGTAACATCTACAGAAATATCTTTATCTGCGTTGAGTATAACATCCCGGTATACAAAAGTGTAGTCGGATTTTGCTTCAATCTGTTTAAAGAAATCAACCAGACTTATCCGGTCTGCTTTCGGGCTAATCTTTTGGGTAACAGTTTGTGCCTGCACCCCGAAGTAAGTAAATAATCCGATAACAATAAGAAGTAAACGTTTATACGGATTTTTTCTTAATTTTGTATTCATAATCAATAGATTGATTTAATAGTTAATACTGTGAAATGATTGATTTATTTTTCAGGAAATGACTGTTCAAAACCAAAGGATCTGCCCATCCTTTGGTTTTTCTTTTTCTACGTGCTATTCATTGGATACTAAATTTTAAGGTGTTTTTATTATTGTTATTTCTCTCTCGTGAATGGTATAATCTACAT
>JAJBTP010000546.1 GCA_020860805.1 Tannerellaceae bacterium
AGGGAGGATAGCGGAACATACTTCTTTCGGATAATTGCAACCGGGCCATCTCTTCATAGGCAAAAGAGGCTACCATTTGAATAACAGGATGCTCCGGTTGGGAAGTCTGAAGTATAACGCATCCCCGCTTGTCTCTTCTACCGGCCCGGCCACTGACCTGCACCATCAACTGGAAAGCACGTTCATGCGCACGGAAATCAGGAAAGTTCATCATACTATCCGCATTTAAGATACCAACCACCCCGACATTACTAAAATCCAGTCCTTTCGATATCATTTGGGTACCTATCAGAATCCGTGTTTTTCCATTTTCAAAATCACCCAATATCTGTGTGTAGGCACTCCGGTTACGGGCCGAATCCACATCCAGACGTCCGACTGTTACTTCCGGGAAAAGCGCTGTAACCTGTTCCTCAACCTTTTCCGTACCAAATCCCAGCATCTTCATTTCTTCTCCGTGACACTCCGGGCAGCTACGAGGGATAGAATATTTATAACCACAATAGTGACAAATCAATTGGTTGTGGTATTTGTGGTAGGTCAGACTCACGTCACAATGGATGCAATGAGGTACATAACCACAACTTTTACACGTTATCATAGGAGCAAAGCCTCTGCGGTTCTGAAACAGGATAACCTGTTCTTCCCTGGCTAAAGCTTCTTCTATTTTCTGTATCAATACCGGCGAGAAAAGTTCATGCTTCATGATTTTCTTCCGTTTCATCTCCTTGATATTGACAGGTATAATTTCCGGCATGAGGTAATCTCCGTAACGGGTAGTAAGCCGTACCAGCCCAAACTTTCCATTAACAGCGTTAAAATAAGAATCCAGAGAAGGAGTAGCCGACGCTATCAGTGTTTTCCCTCCATGCATACCGGCCAGTACCATAGCAGCATTGCGGGCATGATACCGGGGAGCAGGGTCCTGCTGCTTATAGGTATTTTCATGTTCTTCATCTACAATCACCAACCCTAAATCACGGAAGGGTAAAAACAGAGAAGAACGGACTCCCAATACTATAACCGGTTCATGGCTATGCAACAACCGGTTCCATATTTCGACCCGCTCATTATCGGAAAAACGGGAATGATAAATCAGTAACTTTTCACCAAAAATCTTCGCTAACCGTTCCATAATCTGCGTGGTTATGGCTATTTCTGGCAATAAATACAAGACCTGGCGTCCTCGTTGTAATGCATCTGCCATAAGATGGATATAAATTTCCGTTTTCCCACTGGAAGTAACACCATGTAATAAACAGACCTCTTCTTTCCGGAAACTCTCATGAATTTCAGTATAAGCTTTTTCCTGAGCTTCCGATAAGGAAGAAATTTCTTTTTTACGGGCTACCGGTATCTGCAGGCGGCTTACTACTTTTTCATAACTCCGGAGTATCCCTTTTTTTAATAATCCATCCAGAATAGCAGGGGTTAATCCGGTATGTTCCAACAATTCTTTTTTAGAGACTTCACGTACCCGTTCCGGATTTAAAGCCTGGCTCAGATCCAGAAATTCCAATAGCAACAACTCCTGTTTTTTAGCTCGTTTTAGTTCTTTAAAGGTATCCTGTAGTTTCTCCTCATTCTGTAGTTCTTCCGGTAGCCGGATAAAAGACTGCATTTTGGGGGCAAATCCTTTTTTAATCTCTTCATTTACCTGAATGGCTCCTTTGGCCATCAACATCGCTAATATGGGCATTACATTCCGTAATCCTGTACTCTTTTCCAGATCTGAAACAGTCCGTTTAGCAGAAGTAGAAAAAGCATCCAACACCGCCTGTTCATTCTTTTTTAGGGGTGAATCGGCCTGAAATTCCTCATTATACCGAACTGTTGTTTCACTTTCCAATTTCAAACCGGAAGGTAGAGCTGCTTTGTAAACATCTCCCAGCTTACATAAATAATAGGAAGCTATCCATTGCCAGAAACGGAGTTGAGGACGACGGATTACCGGTGTAGCATCCAGCAGGGCATAGATTTCCTTCACCTCTACACCTTTCTGAGGAGCACGCCCGTGTACCTCCATCACAATAGCGGTGTAATAGCGTTTCTTTCCAAAATGCACAATTACCCGGCAACCCGGGATAACTGTATTCTGCATATCCTCGGGGATACGGTAGGTATAACTGTTTTCTAATGAGAAAGGAAGTATAACTTCTGCGTATGTCATTCCGTGTATTCCTTATTATACTTCAAAAATAATGAGTTTTTACGGAACTGGCATCAATAAAAAAAGGAAACAGGCATTTATTATCCTGTTTCCTTCACAGATTCAATTAGTGGTCAAATGTAGGGTACTCCTACGAACTATCTTACGTTGATCGAAACGCTTTCTTTAATATCCGTTGCCGAAGTAGCTATATGGAAAATAAATTCGCCCGGCTCTACTACAAACTTACGTTGTGCTTCATCATAGAATGCCAGCTCAGACACCGGTACTTCAATCTCTACAGTCTGAGTTTCACCCGGATTCAGAAATACTTTTTTAAATCCTTTTAATTCTTTCGTGGGACGCAAAACAGAGGCTTCCACATCACTTACATATAGCTGTGCGACTTCTCCACCTGTAATATTTCCGGTATTGCTCAGGGTAAAATTCACTTTTACCACATCTGCCTGGCTATACTCTTTTTTATCTGTCGATAAACCACTGTATTGGAATGTTGTATAAGACAGGCCATGGCCAAACGGATAAACAACCGGTTGTTTTTTAGTATCGAACCAGCGGTATCCTACCAGAATATCTTCATCATAATATACTTTACCTTTACGGCCCGGGAAGTTATTGTAAGCATGTGCACCTACCTGATCCAGAGAATAAGGCAGGGTAAACGGCATTTTTCCGGACGGATTCTCTTTTCCTGAGACAATATCCGCAAAGGCATTTCCTGCCTCCATACCATTAAACCATCCCCATAAAATAGCCGGAGCACAAATAGAAGGAGCAACCAAATCAACCGGAGAACCGGCAATCATAATGACAACGGTATTGGGATTCACTTTGGAGACTTCCTGTATTAATTGAACCTGGCCATATGGCAACTGCATATACTGTTTATCAGCCGATTCTGTATCATAATCATGGTTCAGGCCACAAAAAATCAAGGCGACATCCGATTTACGGGCTGCTTCTATGGCTTCATCCAAAACCTGTTCATTTAACCCGCCACCATCGGCAAAATAACCGGCACTTTGTCCGTTATTGGCCCCTTCAATAAAAGTAGATGTTTTTTCGTATCCCAACGCATAGTTAATTTCCAGCTTATCTCCCCACTTTTTCTGAATGGCTTCCAACGGAGTTACTTCATACAAAGCTTTGATTTCAGAACTGAGTCCACCGTCACAATGTCTGCGGGTAGCATTATCACCCAATACAGCAACCGATTTGATGGTATTGATATCTATTGGTAATACATTATTTTCATTTTTTAGCAAAACAACAGCTTCTACTGCCGAACGATAGGCTTCCTGCTGATGCTCCGGGGTATTCATACTCCCTTTGTTAAAACGTTTTTTCGGGTCAAGCACCTTTGTTTTAATCATTACACGTAAAACATTGCCTACTTTTTCATCCACTATACTTTCCGGAACCTGTCCGTTACGTACAGCCTCAATCAACGGATTGGCAAAATACCAGTTATCATATTCAGGAATATCCGTACCCATTTCCAGGTCCAGTCCGGCCAATGCATCTTCTACCGTGCTATGAGCTGCATTCCAGTCGGTCATATACACTCCGTCAAATCCCCATTCTCCTTTCAGGATATCACGTACCAGGTATTCATTCTGAGAACACCACTGGCCCCGGAATTTATTATAAGCACACATAACCGTCAGGGCACCCCCTTCTTCGACAGCCGCTTTAAACGGTGGCAGATAAATTTCACGCAAGGCACGCTCCGAAGCTTCCACATCTATAGTGGTACGTTCGGTTTCCTGGTTATTAAGTGCGTAATGTTTTACACTGGCAGCTACATCCCGGGATTGTAGTCCCTGGATATAAGGAACCGTCAGGCGTGCATTTAAAAACGGGTCTTCACTCATATATTCGAAATTACGTCCATTTAACGGGCTACGGATAATATTGACACCCGGACCTAACAATACATCTTTTTTACGGTAACGGGCTTCTTCCCCTAATACTTCACCCCGACGATAGGCTAAATCCGGATTCCATGCTGCAGCAAAAGCCGTTCCGGTAGGGAAATAAGTAGCAGAATCATTGGTCCAGCCGGCATACGCCCAATCATGGCGGTTGATTTCGGCACGTACTCCGTGAGGCCCGTCCGAAAGACTCCGCTCCGGAATACCCAGGCGGGGAATCGCCGATACATAAAATTTAGAATTTCCGTGTAACAGGCTGACTTTTTCTTCTAAAGTCATCTTTTTAATCAGGCTTTCAATCCGTTTTTCTATCTTCGGATCTTTTTCTGCTGCCTGAATGGTATGGGAAACAG
>JAJBTP010000552.1 GCA_020860805.1 Tannerellaceae bacterium
CCCCTATAGGTTAACCATGAGAAAGTTATTTTTATTGTATATATTTCTTCTTTTTCTTTTTCCGGTGCTATCCCAACAGGTTATTGGAGTTCTGGTAAGTATCAATGAACGACAGATAAAAGTAAAAGATTTGTTATGGAAGATTGAATCCCAGATTCCTTAACTTTTTTTGTACAATGAATCCCAGTTGGATGTAAACCGGCGAATTTCCTGCCGTTTACAAACGGATAATATTTATGAAATACTGAATTTTCTTTCCGAACAGTTGCATGTGCGCTATGAGATTATGGATATTCAGATTTTGTTATTACCTCCGGATAAAGAGGGAACTTCCCGGCTATCGGCGCCGGTAACCGGCCGGATACTGGATGAAAACGGCCAGCCGATGGAGTATGTCTCTATTTATGACGAATTATCGGGTAAAGGTGCGTTGACTACGGAGAATGGATTATTTCATCTTTATACCGGGGCTGATTCCTGCCGGTTACGTATTTCTTACCTGGGATATGAAACTCAGTTTACCGGGCTGCTTACCATGCCTTATCATATGAATATCCACCTGGTTCCGGCTATTTACCGGCTTCAGGACGTTGTGGCTGTCGGCTATGGAACCTTAACCCGCCGGGAGTTAACCGCGGCTGTGGGTTATGTATCGTCGGAAGAGTTTTTGATGGGAAAGGTTAATAATCCCATTATGGGGGGGGTAAAAGGCCTGGTCTCAGGGGTAAGCATTTCAGGGAGTTCTTTGTCGGATATTAATAGTAATCCGGATATTCAAATCCGTGGTGCCGGTTCTATTCTTGCCGGTAATAATCCCCTGATTGTGGTTGATGGTATTCCCGGGGTTTCTCTTAATAGTCTTTCTGTTTCTGATATTGAGTCTGTTTCTATCTTAAAAGATGGTTTCTCGGCAGCTATTTATGGTTCCAACGGGGCCAATGGGGTTATTCTGATTACGACTAAGACCGGAAAGACCGGTGGTAAGTTGCAGGCTACTTATAATACGTATATTGCTTTATCAGGCGTTGCCGGAAAACCTGCTGTTTTGTCTCCCGAAGAATTTATTTTACGGGGACGGGATGTAAACCTGCGTAGCCGGACAGATTGGTTTAAAGAGATAACGAGAAGTGCTCCTTTTGAACATTATCATGATTTTTCTATTCAGAACGGGTGGGAAGGAGGCGCTTTACGTTTTTCCGGTAATTTCCGGGATGGGGATGGATTGGATATTGCTTCGTCCCGAAAGGAGTATGCGTTACGGAGTTTTTTGCAACAGAGTCTACTCTCCGGACATTTGGAAATCACAGCTTCTCTGGCTTATAAGAAACAGGCTAAACAGATAGGAAACCATGAAGCTTTTCAGCAGGCAGTGGTGGCAAATCCTACTGCTCCTGTCTACAGATATGAGTCTACCGGTAGCTATTATTATCCGACCGGTTTTTCGATGGATAATCCGGTTGCTATGTTAAAGGAAGAGACTCACCGGCAGGATAATCAATTTATAACGGGGTCGGTTACCGGACGGGTAAATTTCAGAAAAGGATTGTATGCGCAGGTTGTAATGGCTGAAAACCGGGAGGATTTGGAGGAATCGGCTTACTGGACGTCACAGAGTAAAGAATCGGTGGACAATAACCGGAAGGGAAGGGCTGAACGGATTGAAGCCAGACAGGTACACCGGATGGTAGAATGGACAAATCATTATGATGCTTCTTTGAACGGACATAGCTGGAAAGGATTATTAGGGTATTCATGGCAGCGGTGGGACAACAGTTCGATGGAGGTAGGGAATGCGAATTTTCCTACGGACTTTTTTACCTGGAATAATCTGGGAACAGGTTCTTATTTGCAGGAAGGAAAAGCAACACTGGCTTCATCCCGGAATATGAGTAAGCTCATCAGTTTGTTTGCCCGTGTGAATTATTCCTACAAGGAGCTGGTTATGTTATCGGCCTCTTTCCGCAGAGAAGGTTCCAGCAAGTTCGGTGCTAATCATAAGTGGGGTAATTTCCCGGCTTTGTCTGCCGGGTTACGGGTTACGGAGTTTGCTTTTTTCCAGTCTCCCTTTTGGCTGGATGATATGAAATTGCGTACCGGATATGGAGTATCCGGCCGGCATCAGCTTTCACCTTATCAATCGCTGGAAACGTATAGTGGGGCAGGACAGTTTTTTTCGAATGGAACGTGGATACAGGTGTTTGGTCCGGAAAACAATCCGAATCCGGATTTGAGATGGGAAAAGAGTTTACATACTAATATTGGTATAGAGGCAGTCCTTTTTAAATCTTCACTGGTACTCTCTTTGGATTATTACCGTCGTACTACCAAAGATTTGTTATTTGAATACAATGCTATCAAACCTCCGATGATTCATGACCGGATAGTGACTAATATCGGTAGTATTGATTCGGACGGATTGGAATGGGAAGTGGTGTGGCGGCCTGTCCGGCGGGAAGGGATTCATTTTACCACCACTTTTACAGGTAATTATAACCGGAGACGTCTGAGAAGTCTTTCGGATAGCCAGTTTACGTTGGGTTATACCTATTTGTATGATTTGCCGGCTCCCGGTCTGCCCGGTCCGGCCATACGCCTGGAAGAAGGGATGCCTATCGGTGCTTTTTATGGTTTCCGGTATGCCGGCGTGGATCCGGATGGAAATATTCAAATCCGTACTAAATCCGGTGAGGTTGTGAATGCTTCTGAAAGGGTAGAGGAGGATAAAGAGTTTATTGGAAACGGAGTGCCAAAGGTTCAACTGGCCTGGAGTAATACGGTGAAGTGGAAGAATATACAGATGCGTTTCTTTTTTACTTCCTGGCTGGGGTATGATATTTTAAATCTTAAACAACTGTATTACGGGCTACAGAACCAGCCTGTTATTAATGTCCTTCAGGATACTTACAGCCGGAATGAACACATTAAAGGGGAAAAAATCTATTGTGATTATTTTCTGGAAAAAGGTAACTTCCTTAAACTGGAAGAGGTGAGTATAGGTTATAAATTCCCTCTGGGAAAAAATCAGTGGATAGAAAGTATAGAAGGGTATCTGGCTGTTAATAATGTCTATACGTTTACCCGGTATACCGGAACAGACCCGTCCAACATAAATATCAACGGAGTTGAACCCGGTATAGAATCACTTTCTGTCTATCCTGTCACCCGGACTTTTACACTCGGCTTTTCGGTACGTTTTTAATATTAGAAGTTAAAGAAGTCAGAGAAGTAAAAAGAAAGCAAGAAATATATTATTTCTGACTTCTAAGAAACGTAGTTTCTGATAACTTCTTTGACTTTTTTAACTTCTTGTCTATTTACTGCTTGCCTTCGGTAATTACTTCTTTGTTTACTTTTTTAACCAGTCCCTGTAATACGTTACCCGGGCCTAATTCGATGAAGTGGTCGGCACCGTCGGCAATCATATTTTCAGCGCTTTGTGTCCAGCGTACCGGAGCTGTTAACTGAGAAGCCAGATTTTCTTTGATTGTTACCGGATCAGTTTCCGGTTTTGCATTTACATTCTGATAAACAGGGCATACTGGTTGGTTGAATGTGGTATTCTGAATAGCTTCAGCCAGTTCGGCACGGGCCGGTTCCATTAACGGAGAATGGAATGCACCGCCTACTTTCAGTTTCAATGCCTGTTTAGCCCCTGCAGCAGTTAATTTCTCACAGGCTTTATCAATACCTGCTATGGTTCCGGAGATAACAATTTGTCCCGGGCAGTTATAGTTGGCTGGTACCACTACTTCGTCAGTAATTTCACTACAGATTTCTTCTACGGTTGCATCCGGCAGCCCTAACACGGCGGCCATAGTAGAAGGTGTTAATTCACATGCTTTTTGCATAGCAAGTGCCCGTTTATATACTAATGTAAGCCCGTCTTCAAAAGACAGAGCTCCTGCAGCTACTAACGCAGAAAACTCTCCTAATGAGTGGCCGGCAGTCATATCCGGCTGGAAATCATCGCCTAATGTCTTTGCCAGGATAACCGAATGAAGGAAGATAGCCGGTTGCGTTACTTTGGTTTGTCTCAAATCTTCATCCGTTCCTTCGAACATCAGGTCAGTAATACGAAATCCTAAAATTTCGTTTGCTTTTTCAAACAGTTCTTTTGCCAGTGGGTTATTGTCATATAAATCTTTACTCATCCCAACAAACTGGGCTCCCTGTCCGGGAAATACATATGCTTTCATATTATTAATAAATTAAGTAGTTATATTGCTTTGCTGGAAGTTAAAGAAGAACATTTTTGTTCTGGCTTCTTTAACTTCCAGTGAGTATTGCGAACGATAACTTCTAGCGACTAAAAGAAGCGGTGGCTACTACTCGCCTGCGAGTTCTAATCTTTTTCTAATTTCAATTTTTTAAGACGCTGCAAAGGTAATAACCTCGCGAGAAATCGAAAGGCGTGCTTACAATATTGTATCTTTGCGTACTCACTAACAGGT
>JAJBTP010000119.1 GCA_020860805.1 Tannerellaceae bacterium
ATTGAAAGCGTTAAGGAATTATCTCGACAAGATTAAGCCTAATTTTGAGGAAGGTGGGAAGCTGCATATATTCCAGTCCGTTTTTGACGGTATTGAAACATTCCTGTTTGTCCCCAACAGTACTTCTAAATCAGGTGTACATATTCATGATGCTATAGATTCAAAGCGTACCATGACTATGGTAATCTATGCTTTGATACCGGCTCTTTTATTTGGTATGTACAATACCGGTTATCAGCACTATTTGGCTATCGGACAAAACCCCGGTTTCCTGATGATGTTTGTTTATGGTCTTTTGGCTGTTTTACCTAAACTGGTCGTTTCCTACGGTGTGGGATTAGGGATTGAGTTTGTGGTAGCACAGTGGAAAAAAGAAGAAATACAGGAAGGATTCCTGGTATCAGGTATGTTAATACCTATGAT
Source organism: Tannerellaceae bacterium (assembly GCA_020860805.1). Classification (GTDB taxonomy): domain Bacteria; phylum Bacteroidota; class Bacteroidia; order Bacteroidales; family Tannerellaceae; genus UBA4116. The sequence continues at coordinate 424 of JAJBTP010000119.1, forward strand.
TGTTCCGGTTGATACGCCTCTATGGATGATTGCTATTGCGACTGCATTTGCTGTTGTTTTTGCAAAAGAAGTATTTGGTGGTACAGGATACAACGTATTTAATGTTGCCCTGGTAACCCGTGCATTCCTTTTCTTTGCTTATCCGGCAGATATGTCGGGCGACCAGGTTTGGGTTCGTACAACAGATACATTCGGTATTGGTGCCGGACAATTGGTGGATGGTTTTTCAGGAGCCACTCCGTTAGGACAGATTTCAGTTGCGACAAAAGATATGATTGGTTCTTTCCAGACAGTAGATATACTGGGAAAACCACTGAGCCAGTGTGATATGTTCTTCGGATTGATTCCGGGGTCCATTGGTGAAACTTCTTTTTTAGCGATTATGATAGGAGCTGCTATCCTACTGTTTACCCGTGTGGCAAGCTGGAAAATAATATTCTCAGTATTTGTCGGAGGTTTATGTACAGCCGGAATATTTAACCTGATTGGAACAACCGTTCCGATGAGTGTATCTCCTGTTGACCAGATTCTGTTAGGAGGATTTGCTTTTGGTGCTGTGTTTATGGCTACAGACCCTGTAACTGCTGCACGTACTGAAACCGGTAAATATATTTACGGATTCCTGATTGGAGCTATGGCTATCATTATCCGTGTATTGAATCCCGGATACCCCGAAGGTATGATGTTAGCTATCCTGTTAATGAATATCTTCGCTCCTCTGATCGACTATTATGTAGTAGAAGGTAATATCAAACGTCGTTTGAAGAGAGCAGTAAAGTAATTTTCTAATTAAGTAAGATTATGAATAGAGATAGTAACATATATACTATAGTATATGCTTCGGTAATGGTTCTGTTGGTTGCTGTTATTCTGGCTGTGACTTCAGAATCACTGAAAAGCTTCCAGAGAGAAAACGAAGCAAATGATAAAAGACAACAGATATTGCGTTCTATTAAAGTAGATGTCTCTGCAACAGAGGCAGAAGCCAAATATAACGAATTGATAACAGATGCCTTTCTTATTGATGTAAAAGGTGATAAGGTAGACGGAGATGCATTTAATACAGATGTAGTAAAAGCTTTCCGCCAGAATGTTTACCCGGTTTTCGTTGCGAATGTAAATGGAGAAACCAAATATATCATGGCATTGTACGGTGCCGGATTATGGGGCCCAATCTGGGGTTATATTGCAGTAAATGATGATAAGAACACTGTTTTTGGTGCAGACTTCAGCCATCAGGGCGAAACTCCGGGATTAGGAGCAGAAATTACCCGTCCTGAATTTAGTAAAGAATTTGTAGGTAAAGAACTTTTCAAAAACGGAGAATTTAAATCGATTGCTGTTGTTAAACCTGGAAATCCTGCAACAGGTAAAGATTGGGTAGATGGTATTTCCGGTGGTACAATTACCAGCCAGGGAGTTGATCTGATGCTTCTGAACAGCCTGAGTGGGTATGTGAATTTTTTAACCTCTAAAAATCAGTAAGAGATGGGATTATTATCAAATAAAAATAAAGAAGTATTGGTTAGCCCGTTGAGCAAAAATAATCCGATTATCATTCAGATGTTGGGTATTTGTTCTGCGCTGGCAGTAACCTCTAAACTGGAACCTTCTATAGTGATGGGTATCTCAGTTACAGCAGTTGTTGCATTTGCCAATGTAATCATATCTTTACTACGTAATACAATACCTAACCGTATCCGTATCATTGTACAGTTAGTAGTAGTTGCAGCTTTGGTAACTATTGTAAGTGAAGTATTGAAAGCTTTTGCATATGATGTGAATAAACAATTATCAGTATTTGTGGGATTAATTATTACCAATTGTATCCTGATGGGACGCCTGGAAGCTTTCGCTTTGGGAAATGGCCCCTGGGAATCATTCCTGGATGGTATTGGTAATGGTGCCGGATATGCAGTTATTTTAATTATTGTCGGATTCTTCCGTGAATTATTTGGATCGGGGACACTTCTGGGAATACAGGTTATTCCGGAAGCACTCTATAACATTGGGTATGTAAACAATGGATTAATGATTTTGCCACCGATGGCTCTTATCGTAGTAGCAGTCATAATCTGGGTGCATCGTGCCAGAAACAAAGAATTGCAGGAAAATTAATGCTAACTATTAAATAGATAATAGAACATGGAAGAATTATTAAGCACGTTTGTCCGTTCGATCTTTGTTGAGAACATGGTATTTGCCTATTATTTAGGTATGTGTTCTTATCTGGCGGTATCAAAAAATGTGAAGACAGCATTAGGTTTAGGATTAGCGGTGACATTTGTATTATTCTGTACATTGCCGATTAACTATATGCTTGAAAATTATGTATTGAAAGAAGGTGCTTTGGCATGGATGGGTGAACAATACCAGTCCGTTGACCTGAGTTTCCTTTCATTAATCATATTTGTTGCTGTAATTGCCTCTTTTGTGCAATTGGTTGAAATGGTTGTAGAAAAATTTGCTCCGGCTCTTTACTCTTCATTAGGTATTTTCTTACCTCTGATTGCTGTAAACTGTGCTATCTTAGGAGGTTCATTATTCATGCAACAGAAAGAGTTTGCTAATGTAGGAGTTGCTACCGTATACGGACTTGGTTCAGGTATCGGATGGTTACTGGCTATTGTTGGTATTGCAGCTATTCGTGAGAAACTGGCCTATTCGGATGTGCCCAAACCTTTGAAAGGATTAGGGATTACCTTTATCATTACAGGTTTGATGGGCATCGGATTCATGTGCTTCTCCGGACTTAACATTTAATTATTAACGGAAAAACAGCTATTAAAATGATAATATTAATGTCAGGAGGATTAACAATTGCAGCCGGTGCGGTTGTATTCCTATCAATTACATTGATTCTGGTTTTTGCTTTGCTGTTTGCTAAAGCAAAACTGATTCCTTCCGGTAATGTGAAAATTCTGGTAAATGGAGAAAAAGAATTTGAAACTCCTATGGGAGGAACAGTTCTGAATGCGCTGCAAAGCCAGGATATTTACCTTTCTTCAGCCTGTGGTGGTAGTGGTAGCTGTGGTCAGTGCCGTTGCCAGATACCAGAAGGGGGTGGTAACATTCTGCCGACAGAAGTGGGTTTCTTTTCGCGTAAACAAATCAAAGACAACTGGCGTTTAGGATGCCAGGCAAAGATAAAAGAAGATATGAAAATCCAGGTACCGGAAGAGGTATTCGGAGTAAAAGAGTGGGAGTGTACCGTTGTATCCAACCACAACGTATCTACTTATATTAAAGAATTTACAGTGAAATTGCCGGAAGGCGAAGTGATGGACTTCAAACCGGGTAGTTATGCACAGATTCGTATTCCTAAATTTGATATCAAATTTAGTGATATGGTAGTAGAAGACCGTTTCAAAGACGAATGGAATCGCTTTAAAGTATTTGATCTGACTTGTAAGAACGATGAAGATACCATCCGTGCTTATTCTATGGCCAACTATCCTGCGGAAGGAAACATTATTACACTGAACGTACGTATTGCAACGCCTCCGTTTGACCGGGCTGCCAATACATGGAAAGCAGGTATCAAACCGGGTATTGCATCCTCTTATATCTTTAACCTGAAGCCAGGGGATAAAGTAACGATGTCAGGTCCTTACGGTGATTTCCATATTCTGGATACCAAACGCGAGATGTTATATATTGGTGGTGGTGCCGGTATGGCTCCATTGCGTGCACAGGTTCTACACCTGTTCAATACACTCAAAACAACAGACCGCCAGATATCTTACTGGTATGGTGCCCGTTCTAAAAACGAAATTTTCTATGAAGAAGATTTCCGTGCAATCGAAAAAGAATTCCCGAACTTTAAGTTCCACATTGCCCTTTCGGACCCGCAACCCGAAGATAACTGGACAGGCTATGTAGGATTTATCCATCAGGTAATCCACGATGAATATCTGAAAGACCATGAAGCTCCGGAAGATATTGAATACTACATGTGTGGTCCCGGCCAAATGGCTAGCGCCGTTAAAGGCATGATAGACAGCCTGGTCGTTACACCGGAAA
>JAJBTP010000494.1 GCA_020860805.1 Tannerellaceae bacterium
TATGACATTTGCCCCAATAATGGGTTCACCGGTCTGGTCTACAATGGTTCCTGTTATTGTAGACTTAGCCTGCTGCGGAGCAGCAAGCTGCACATGCGGCAAAGGAAGTTCTTCCGTATACCCCTTTTCCGCTTTCATAATTCCCATGGATGACAGCAGTAAAAATACTCCTGCATACATTTTTTTTGAAAAAATAATTCGATTAAAATCTTTCATCATAATAGTAGACTAAAAATTAATAATAGATAATTTACCTGAGTGCCGGCAACAAAGATGTGCCGGTTTACCCATTGAAAGCTTTGTCGTTCTTTTCATGTTTTCATACTGAATTAAGAGTTAAATGAATATTATTTGTGAGTTGATGATGAGCAAATGTATAGGGTCTTAAAAAAGATGAAATACCAAATTTGTCTGATTCAGGTGTACCAATTGTCCAACTATGAAGATTTAACAATAGTCATAAAAATGTTACAGTTACTACACTTTAAAAGAAGAAGTCCTACTCATTCCGAAAACATTAAAGTGTTTTCACAAACCAGATAAAAATTATTTTTATTTATCGACAATCTTTTCTGCCCGGAATTTAATTTAGATATCGGAATAATAACTTGAAAAGATTTATACACCCTCCGACTGGCCTGAAAAAGAAATTATACAAATTAACCGGGCCTATTTTTATCGATACCTTATTGGTGCTTTTGCTGGGCGTGGTAGATACGTTTATGCTCAGCCAATACTCGGATGATGCCGTAGCAGCAGTGGGTGTGGTAAACCAACTTTTAATGATGGTTTTCCTGCTTTTCAATGTAACAGCCGTAGGAACATCAGTCATGTGCGCCCTCTATTATGGAGCAAAAGACAATAAAAGTTTTATCCAGATAGTAGGTGTTTCCTTACTATTTAATCTGGGTGTAGGTTTGTTACTTAGCGGATTACTCTATTTCTATGGAGAAATTATGCTGGGATGGATGAATTTACGGGACGATTTAATGCCTTATGCCGCTACTTATATGAAAATAGTCGGTGGATTCGGATTTTTTCAGGCAATAAACTTCACAATTGGTGCTGTTTTACGGGCTGCCAATAAGCCGGTGTATGCTATGCAGGTATCTGTCATTATTAATATTCTGAATATTTTTGGTAATTACTCCCTGATTTTTGGTCATTTCGGTTTACCGGGTTTAGGGGTGGAAGGAGCTGCTCTTTCAACCAGTATCTGCCGTGGAATTGGTATGCTACTTTTATTTCTGTTCCTGTTTACACGTTTAATTAAACGGGTTCCTTTGGATTATTTCCGCCCGTTCCCTCTGGAAAAATTAAAAAGTATCTTACAGGTAGGACTTCCGTCTGCCCTCGAACAGATATCTTATGATGCTTCGCAGGTGGTAATTGTTTACTTTATCAATATGCTGGGAAATGAAGTTTTAACTGCCAGGGCCTATGTAATGAATATTGTCATCATCGGATATATTTTTTCCCTTTCCTTAGCTCAGGCAACGAGTCTTTGCACAGGTAACCTAATTGGAGCAGGAAAAAAACAGGCAGCTTATATATTATCCTGGTTTGCGTGGAAAAGATCGCTGGTTATAACCGGAATTGCCAGTGGTGCAATTTTAATTATAGGCCGTCCGCTTCTGTCTTTCTTTACAGAAAATCCCCTGATTATATCCACAGCTTTAAGTGTGTTATTCATTGATTTAATTCTGGAACAGGGGCGTGCAACGGTATTGATGTTTCTTTTCACCCTACGTTCAGCCGGTGATGTCATTGTTCCGGTATTGATAGAAATTGTATGCATGTGGTTCTTTGCCGTTTTCTGTGGTTATACGTTTGGTATTGTCTGGGGATTCGGCCTGGCCGGCATGTGGGTAGCTTTTGCGATGGATGAAGGCTCAAGAGGCATTGTCCTGGCTTTACGCTGGCGCACGCAAAAATGGAAGAAACGTAAAATGATCAAATCTCCCATAGAATAAATTTAAAAAAACATACACACACCCTACCCGCTTTACAATAATTATCTAATAAACAATATTTTAAAGCGTGTATGATTAAAAATAGAACATACACGTTTTGTAGCAACCTACACGCAAAAAACAACTATTCAAATATCCGGCTCATATATTCTTGCTATTCCGGATACCTACTTCCTGCGTCTTTAATACGAATATCCATGCGGAAGAATAAGCCTGAGTGTATACTATGTTATAAATTGAGTGTACACTCAGAAGCATTACAGTGTACACCCTACTAACCGCTAAGTGTACACTGTAAAATAGTTAAATAAGCGGAAAAAGATACTTCCGTGCAGAGAAACCGGAACCGCAGTGACTTTCATTTAAGAACCCACTCAACTTTATCATTAATCAAACGGCTCTCTTTTCCGGTAGCCCGTGCCTCAATAGTATTTTCACCTTCTCTTAGCAAACATTCCTGCCATATAAAAGTAGCATACCGGTCCGGCCGTTGTTTTCCCTGGCTAACGCCATTGATAAACAATTCAACTTCGGGTAAATTAGAAAAAATAGTAATGTTGGTTTGTGGTTGCGTTCTATCCCGGTGACGGCGATTAGAAATATAGACAAACTTTTCAGTTGTATTCCAGTTGGCTTTGTAAAAATAAAAAGCATCTTTTTTTACCTTTCTGTCAAAAGTGACCAGTCCTTTGTCATTAATTCCCGGACGATCGCCTTCTGTACGGTGAGCAGCGCCAAAATCAAACAAATTCCAGATAAAAGAACCCCAGATAAAGGGTCTTTCTGCGATAGCCTGCCAGTTACCAATATGGTAATAGGTCTGATAATTTTCCGGGTGCCACCAGCCGGTAGCTTCGCCTCGCTTCACGGAATCCTGTTGATGATAAATACTGGCTCCTGCTCCATATTCACTAATTCCTATTTTGAATTCAGGGAAATCACGATGCACTTCATCTGCCCATTTACCCATATCCGACGGAGAACCTCCATACCAGCCAAAATACTGATTCCAGGCAATGAGATCGGTTACTGCGTTCAATGTATTTTTGTGAGGCAGGAAACTGGCTGATGTAGTAGGGCGTGTAGGGTCCTCCTGATGAGCTAACCCGTTTAATTCCTCAATATAATCAAGCGGATTATCGCCTATTGTTTTTAATTCATTGTATAACCCCCAGAAACAGATAGAAGGATGATTATAGTGCTGACGGATTAATTCCTTTAATTGTTCTTTTCCGTTCTCACGGAAAGAGAGTTGATTGGTATATCCTCTGTCCTGATAACCTCCGGGGCCAATGAATGGAATTTCAGCCCATGTTATCAAGCCATACTTATCCATTAACTCATAAAAATAAGTTGCCTGAGGATAATGGGCCAGACGAACGGCATTGCTTCCCATCTCTACCATAATAGCTGCATCTTCTTCGTGATGTTCTTTATACAAAGCATTCCCTCTTTCTGCCCGGTCCTGGTAGCGGCATACTCCTTTCAGTTTCAAATGTTCACCATTCAGGAAAAATCCTTCATTAGCATCTATATGATAATAACGCAAGCCTAAAGGCTGAATTATTTTATCTTTTTCTATTCCATTTTGTAGAATAACAACTTCTGTCTGATACATAAAAGGGTCTTTAGTTCCATTCCATAAACGGGGATTTAAGATGGAGAAATCCAGAGAAACCACATTCCGGTCTCCGGGTTGTACAGTTACCTGTTGCTTTTCCTGTCTGATAATCTTATCACCATCCCGGACTGTTAGTAATAATTCTGCTTCTTCTGCAATTTTTTTATTATTGGCTAAAACAACGTTTGCTTTTACCTGTGCATCCTGCTTAGTTACCTTTTCCTGTACCAGATAAACTCCCGGAGAAGCATAATCAGTCAGTGATATATGTATAGGCTCAGTTATAATCAGATTGACATCCCGGTAAATTCCTCCATAAAAGTTGAAATCACCCACCAATGGCATAATATCCAGTTGCAAAGCATTATTAACTTTAACTAATAATTTATTTTCTGCATTGTACCTGACAAAATCAGTAATCTCAAAAACAAATGCACCATATCCACCCCGGTGTTCTCCGAGATGAACATCATTCATAAAAACATTTGCAATTGTATTTACTCCCTCGAACCGGAGATAAAGGCGCTTTCCTTCCCATTCAGGGTTTATGAAGAGGGATTTTTCATAATTACCAATCCCCCGGAAATAATCCTGGGTTCCTGCTAATGCATCCTGTGCATTCCATGTGTGAGGGAGGTCAACCCGGCGTTCACTCTTAAATTGCACCTGATGCCAGAAACGGAATTTCCAGTTTTCATTGATTAAAATTTCTTTGCGTGTAGCAAACAAAGGGATGCTATTTACAAACAGCATTAACAGAATAATTGTGTTCTTCATATCATTTATTAGTTTTAGTGTCAAAAATGGGCGTAAATAAAAAAAATGAAAAGGCACTAATAATCTAAAAT
>JAJBTP010000468.1 GCA_020860805.1 Tannerellaceae bacterium
GCGCACTACTGCGTTTCAGGTCTCTCACCAGATCGGCGAGAGATATATTTTTGGATAATACACACAGGATATGGATATGATCGGGCATACCTCCGATTTTGATAGGTTGGCAATGTTTATTTTTCAGCAGACCTCCTATATACTGATATAATGGTTCTGCTTCTTCCGTGCGGATGGTTCTGTAATCGTTTTTAATATGAAAAATGATGTGAATATACATCAAGGATAGTGATTGTGCCATATTAGTTTAAGGTTTGATTATTGCTGTGTTAAAAATAGGTATATTTTATAAAATTCCACCCCAAGGTATCGCCTCTGGCTCAACCATTGGGCTATTGTTAACATCCCCTTTGGGGATTAATAATACTTTGGAAAACTATCCTTTCCTATTTAATTTTTGTTTTATCGTTTGTTTCCCCGGTTTTGTTACATGTTAATAAACCTCTTTTATAGTCAAATAATTCCGGTAAAATCAACAAACCTTTCTTATTCATTGTTTAGTGGAGGTAATTGATAAATATTGTTTGATGATGAAAAAAATATTTGGTTTATTCATAATAGGGTTCGCTTTGGCAAGTTGTTCGGATTCGGATGATGTTGATCCGAATGAACAGTTAGAAATCCGGTTAACGAGTGATGTGTCTGTAGCTACACGGTATTTACAGGAAACACAGATTGTATCAGGACAAGACTTAGGGCTTTTCGTAACATCGGCTGGTTCAACAACGTCTATCCTTTATAATAATCTCATGATTACTGCTGACGGTAACGGAGGTTTTCAATCTGAAAAAATCTATTACCCTCTGGGTTCAGGTAATAATATAGATTTTTATGCTGTTAATCCCTATATAGCAGGAACATCCCTTACTACTCCGATTGCTTTTTCAGTAAAAGAGGACCAAAGTTCTAATGAAAATTATCTGGATTCGGATTTATTGTATGCATCCAGGAAAAACGTAGGACGTAGTAACGATCCGGTAAAGTTGACTTTTTCTCATATGCTTTCCAAAGTAACTTTTGTAGTTAAGAATAGTGGTATACTTTCACTGGAAGACTTGAATACTATCGAAGTACAAAATGTATTTACAGATGTAAGTTTGCTTCTTTCAACCGGTGAGCTGACAGAGGCAGGTTCTCCTACAACATCCAGTGTTAAGGTTAATAATGTAAGAGGTACTACCAGTGATATTATTAGTGAGATGGCGGCTATTATTGTGCCACAGGAATTTAATGCACAGGCAAATAAGCCTTTTATTATGATAACTATCGGAGATAATACTTTTTACCATATTCCAACAAGCAATATTACGTTTGAAAGTGGTAAAAGTTATAATTATACTATTACAGTATATAATACCGAAATTAGGGTTCAATCAGAAATATTACCCTGGGATGAAGAGCCCAATACGGATGTAACAGGAACTCCCGGCGATTAACCGGCTACAAGGTTCTTTAATAGAAAAAGAAATACAAATGAAAAGTTATTATTGGCTTTTTATTATACTGATAGCTTGCCAGGTATGTCATAACCGTGACGATGGTTACGGAGTGACCTGTCTGGCTCTGTTCAATATCTCTGTAGCAGGTGACGGACTTATAAAAAACGAGTTCGATACGGATGACAGAGTCGGTGTTTTCCAGGTAGATTATATAAACGGTTCACCCGGTGTATTGGGCGATTTGCTTAATCCGGGCCAATATAATGTTCCTTATGTGTATCGAAACAACGAGTGGCAAACAGATGGAGAAATGGAAATATTACTGGATGATACCTTTAGTGATCTCTATTTCTATTTTCCATACGATGCTGAAATTGGTGTAGATGCTTCCAAACGGAATTTATCCGCTTATCCTTTCTCAGTTTCGGCCAACCAGCGGGAAAGTATAGAACAAAGTGATTTCCTTTGGACAAAAATAGAGCAGGTATCTTCAAGGAGTCCGGTCGTAAATGTGGTAGTCAGCCATATAATGAGCCGCTGTGAAATTAATCTCCGGTTCCGGGACCTGGAAGAAATACCGGACGACCCGGAATTGGTAATGCATAATACGATTGAGCAATGTACTATTAATCTCCGGGATGGAAGTGTTACTCCTTTACAATATGAAACTCCAATTATACCTCATCCGATGAAAGAAACGGTAAGTGGTTTTGATTTTACATATGAGGCTATTCTCGTTCCCCAAATAATTGAAAAAGATACACCTTTATTCAGTGTAATGGTCAACAATGAGATTCTGATTTTTGAAACGGACTATACTATTCAAATGAAATCAGGTAAATACTATGTATTCAATATGACTGTGAGTAGTGCAATTAGTATTGATTAATGATATGAAAAGAAAAAAAATTGTTTTAGTCTGTCTCCGGATGGCTTTCATCTGCCTGGGAATGATGGGCTGTTCCGACAAGGACGATACCAGAGAGAATCCCATAACACCTGATGAAATTACTTTATGGCCGTTAATCGATGCTGCTTCATCCAGGGTGAGTGGAAATGATTTTGAAACAAATGATAGAATCGGTGTATATGCCGTTCCTTATGTGAGCGAGAATACAGAGGGTGATATTCAATCGTCTGATTTCGCGGTTAATCTGCCATATGAATATACAGGTTATAACTGGCAGCAAACTTCAGGAAATATCTTGCGATGGCCGGACAGCGGATTTAAAGTTGACTTTTATGGTTATTATCCTTACGATGCATCTCTGAACGGAGCCAATCCAAAACCGCTTACGCTTTCCAGGTACAAATGGATCAGGGGGATAAGGAAGGGTATGAACAGAGTGATTTATTGTGGGGCACTCATAAAGGAGTAGAACCCACCAGCGACCCTGTTGAACTGGAGTTTAAACATATTCTGAGTAAAGTCCGGATTAACATAAAAGCAGACGCTGATATAACAGATTTAGATTGGCAGGATGCGGTAATTTATGTAGTAAACACTGAAACCGAAGGAGTAGTAGACCTTCGTGAGGGAAGTGTGGTGACCGGAACAGGAAATCCCGGAGCCATTACAACCACACGTTTACAAAATCCAGAAGAAGGGCATGCCATTACCGGAGAATGCATTATCTTTCCTCAATCTATTGCACGCGGACTTACATTTATCCGGATTGAATTTCCCTCTACCGGCGTACGATATAGTTACCAGCCTGTAGAAATAATACCCTTTGAACAAGGAAAAGAACGTCCGTTTAATATCACAATTACTGATGCCGGATTGGTGGTTTCAGTAGGAAATGTAGCTGATTAGCAGGCTTCGGAGGTAATTGAGGGAGACATTGGTAAACCTCTTCCTAAAGTACTGGATATTTCAACAATCGACTGGGAGGTAAATAAAATCTATGGCATTTATGAAGAGGGTTATAAAGTGGGTGAAGTAACCCGGGAATACCTGTATGTATCTGGTAGTGGTGCGGGTGCCGTAAGTGCCCAGGCGGTAGTAGTATATATTGTAAATGTGGACGGTGAGATTGATTACAATGCCGGTTATGTAGCCCAGGTTATGGGATCCACCCGGAACACCACACTGGATATTTACGAGCCTGCTGCCGGAAATATTCATGGAGGAAGAGTCATCTGGAATCTTTCCGACAATAAAATTACGACTTATACACAAGGTTCAAGTGCACTACCGTCCAAACTATCCCTTTCTTACAACGGGGTAGAACTGGTAGCTGATAATGCAATTGCCACACTGATACTTTCACCGGAAGTAATATCAGACTATGAAGGCAATATTTATCCGTTGGTGAAGATAGGAGCGCAGGTATGGACTGGTCTTAACTGGAAATCAGAATTTAACATGGAGGGAACACCAGTGACCGTCTATTATTTTAATGATGATAGTACAGCCAATAAAAATCTGTATGGGGGATTATATAATTGGGGTACGGCAGTGGATGATAAGTTTATTCCGGCAGGATGGGTAGTACCTACACTTAGCGAATGGTTATCTATGGGTTCTTACCTGAATAACCAGGGACAAAAATTAAAAGCAAATATCTTATGGTATAATCTATCCAATAGTGATAACATGACAGGTTTCCGGGGATTACCGGGGGGGGTAGAAGAACCGAAAATGGAGTGTATAACGAACTTTATAATTACGGGCAATGGTGGTCGTCCACTATAGGACCCAATTTAATAGGAGCTTACCGGATATGGCTCGATTACGGAAATACCGGCATACACAATGGAACATATTACCGGACCGGGACCCAATCAGTACGCTTCATGAAACCACTATAAAGAAAGAAATATATAAAGAAGAGTGTGCTCAAAAATAAAACAAAAAATTGAAAAAGCTACGATTTATAAGTAATAACCCCTATCAGGGTGAAATGTGAATAACCCTGGGTTGGCACCCAGGGTTATTCACATTCAAGCCCTTTGGGCTTACAATCTGTAATTTTGTCAAAGAGTGTATAGA
>JAJBTP010000458.1 GCA_020860805.1 Tannerellaceae bacterium
AAAAGCTGTTGTCCAAAAAAATCAAACTGCTCCATTATTTTATCCTTTGCTCTGCTTTAATTACTTCTAGGTTGGCGTGTTTTGCAAAATATTTACTCAAAGCCAGATTAATTAAACTTTTATTTATTCCCTTTCCATTCTCTGCCTGTAAGTAGAACAACTCTATTAATCTTCCTCGTTCTTTAGCCTCTGTTCGTGTTCCTAGTCCTCGATAATTCTCCGGATCGCTTTTATGTCTTGCTGCTGCTAAAGCTTCTGCATTTAATGGATCCTTTTTAGAATTTTCTGGCAATTCAAAATGTCTGTTTAAACGTACTGGATTGCTTTCCAGCAACCCAGATGTAAATGTCCAAGCAGCTAATATAGCATAATTAAAAGCTTTATCAGCGTATTCTTTTAAGGCATTTTTCCCATCCTCTGAATAGTATTCCATTTGCCGCTTTGCTAATCTCGCAAATTCTTTTCCAGCATTTTGTAACTTCTTATTATTCCATAAATCTCGATTTTCAGCTTTTAATGTCTCCCATTCTTCATCAATTCCCCCTGTCTTAGCTATTATGCCATCTGTTTTTTCTTTATCGAATTCTTTAACTTTCATTCCTCTGTAATAGTTAAGAATAAATGTTCTTGCCTCTCTTACAGTAATGGAATTTCCACGCTGATTTTTATCTGCGAAATCACTTTTCTCATCTAGCAATCCGACTTGATGGCACCAATCTCTAAGTTCAGGTCCTTTTACCGTTTCCATCATTCTATCCAGCAAATCAGCCGAGACATCTATATTGGTATTTGAAATCAACTGAACATCCAACCTTTGCTCAATATTTAAGTCAAAATATATTTTCACACCGTGATATACCGAAACTCCTTCTGAAAAAGCTTCAGAAATTGCATTAATCCTATGTTGACCACCAACAATTTTCAAAGGATGTTCTTCGTCAAAATCTGTGTTATATTCCGCCACAATATTGCTAAATACTCTTCCCTTTTTGACATCAATCTTCATTTGCAAAAAAGCACCACTATCCTCAACTATTTCTCTGTTTGCTCTATAATCTGGTTGTTCTTCAGGATCTAAAGGGACATCAACCGTGCATAAGTCCAGCAAAACATCTGCGCTAATATGGCATTCGCAAAAAACCGCATTCGTACATTTATCCATTATAACGTATAACATATTTTCTGCTGGATGAAATTTATCTGCAAACTCTTCTATCTCATCCTGAATCAATTCTTTTGTTTTATTTTCTACTGTTTTATCATATTGTATTTCCATTTTCGTTTTCCTTTATTTCACACTGATATACACTTCATTACTATTTTGTAATTAAATTTTGAATTATTTTTTCTGATCTCATTCGTAATATCTAATCATATTTGTTTAATTTTTGGATTTTATATTCTTTTCACCTCAATTATATCTATTATTTTGACTTACCGTTTTTCTGTTGCCACGACGTTGCCGCATGATCACTCGTTATTTTCCCACATACACGGCATCATTTTTTGAGAGCAAGTACACACAATACTGATTCATGCTGATTCCCTCTCTTTTGGAATGCTCTGCCAGTGATCTATGCAGGCTGCGCGGAATTCGCAACTTAAATTGTCCGGAATAATCCTCCAGAGAATCCGGCTCCTGAATTTCTATTCCATCTTCGATAGCTGCCTCCAACCATGCCTTTTTTGCATCCATAGCATTAGCCACTGCTGATTCCACGGTCTCGCCACAAGTAAGGCATCCCGGCAGATCAGGAAAAGAAACCACATATCCGCCCTCATCCTTATCCTCTACGATTTCCATGCGATAAGACATCGCCATATATTCATTCAACGTCTTCATCATTCTTCGCCTCACTCTCTACAATCTGCTTTACCATTTCGACATATACCTTCTTGATTGGTTCGTGCTTCGGTATCGTAATCGGTTGACACCCTTCTTTCCGAAAAGTATAGTGACTGCTGCCACCCTTCGGAGCTTTCATCTCATATCCATAACTTTCCAGCACTTTACGTAACTCATCAAATCGAAGATCCTTTGACAAGGAGCATATTCGTGCTAATAGTTTATCCCATTTTGCCATCGGGAATCCCTCCTGTCTCCATTATATGTGGTATCGCATTTGGTGTCAATATGTTTTTGAAATTACCGTTACACGTTTTTCCTAACACCACGACAAACTGGATGCCATCACGCCCGTTCACAGTTGCCCAAGGTCATTGATTATAGCGGAAATAGCCTCCGGAGAAGATTTATTAATTTCATGTCCCGCACCAGAAATGATATATAACCTGGATTGTGGCAACGAATCCTTTAGCTGTTTAGATGCCTTTAGGTTTGCATTATCCTTTTCTCCACAAATAATTGTTACCGGAGAAGTTATTTCACATGCGCTATTGCTTCAATATGGTTAGCAAGGTCAATCCTAGCTTGTGTATTTGCCTCAGATTCGCCTTTTACAAGGCTTTTCTGCGCCTGTCTTAGTTTCTACATCTGACAGATTCAAGTGGTTAAATTGGCTTTCTGCAAGCTCAAATCGGATGTATGCGCCATTATCTAATAGCCATATGGCGGATACGTCATCCGGATTATAAGCAACTCTGACAGTGGGGCAGGAGCGCTTCAAAGCCGCCTTTGGAATAAGCGAGGTGCCATTTTTCGATAGTCCCTGCCGATACCGTTGCCTCTTTCCCGTCCGGTCCGGTGTAGGTTTTCTGCGCTGCCCTGCGGAAAAATTCATTGTTACTGATGGATGGGTCGGATGTCCCGGTCTCGAGCGGTGCGATCACGGCATAGCGGAACAGTGCGACCTGCTGTTTCTGGTCCATGGTCATCCTGCTCACCACCTTTCCCTGACCGTGAGGCCGTCCAGGGGTGCGCCCAGGGATCCGGCGAGGAAGTAATCCGCCCCGTCATGTTCGACCGTGGATGTAATCCAGCGCGGATTCCCGCACCTGTCACGGATTTTGGCTTCCAGCCTGTCCCCGCAGGTGAATTCACGGGCCGTCCGGTCTTTTTTTAGATAGCCGTAACGGCCGTCAGGGAATTTCATGAGGGTGTGTTCCCCGTGTGGCGGCTGCCGCAGGTAGCGGAGCTCGCGGATGATATCGTCAAGGGATGCCAGTATCCCTTCTGCTTTGTCGCGGAGGAATGCATCCTCACACGTATCCGGGAGATGGTGCACTTTGCCGCCAATCCCGTCATCCGGGTCATATCCGGTGTCCGTGATCAGTTCCCCTGCCGCCTTTTCGATGGAGATGAGCCTGTCAAATACGTCCTGAATCGTCATTGTCATGACCTCCCTATTGTGTCAAGCATAAAATGCTTGATTTTTCAATGTTTTTTCAGTATCTATAGTTCATATCTCAGAAGAGAATGAGCCATGGTAGATGGACATTTCTGTGTATCTGGTACGGAAAATAGCAGATCTGGGTACACGAAATAGAACGTCGTCACTTTCTGTTCTACATGGCCTGTGTGTATCCCTGTTACCGCTATGGCAGCGCACCTCCCGTGTCTACCGGGGTCGAGCCCCAACTTCCTTCGTCCCGCCTGCCCATAACCAGGTGCCAGCCTGGCTCCTTTACAGGGTCATGCCCCACGGTGATTATTCCTGCCGGCTACTGGCTCATTCTTTGTCTTAGATTCCTGCTGACTTCGCTATAGCTGGCAGCACCGATCGGTGGACGTTTTCCTGCCAGCCTTTACTTATTTCAGCGTTAAATATGCCAACTGGTTTCTTTACCACGCCAGATTTTGTTTACACCTTCTGCCCCCAGCGCAACGATATCTCTGGGGAGTGGTGCCTGCTTCAGAACCATCAGCCCACTTATCGCATCTGGACTTACATAAACGTCTTTGTATTCCGGAAAATATACGTTAAACCATTTAGCGAGTCTGTTCTTTGCTCTTGTAAGGCTTTCCTGTGCCTGGAGCCTTTGATTGGATAACGACCTGATTTCAGCATAAAGGCCAGTGGGAATGTATGGCATCATGTACCGGCCTTCATTCACCAGGGTTGCGATCAGTTTCGGATCCTTCCGGTCGTTCTTGTTCTGCGTATTGTCATCCAGCTCTTTTGTCTTCTTTACATGATGTGGGTTCACATGTACGACTTTTATACCGTTGTCCTGCAGATATGCTCCTACATTAAACCAGTAATGTCCTGTAGGCTCCATCCCTGCAATTGCAACCTTCATTCCGTACAACTGCATGATATCCCCGATCCATTCATAAAAAGCAACAAAGCCTTTTTCATTGTTACTGAATGCAAACGGTTCCTTCGACAATTCGATCTGTCTGTTGGTAAATGCCCTGGCATAGTGAATTTCACTGCCAATATCAATTCCTACCACAATAGTTTCATCACAGGGTTGTTTCATGAAGAAATTTTAAACATAAGATAAATGCTGAATTTAACG
>JAJBTP010000459.1 GCA_020860805.1 Tannerellaceae bacterium
ATCAGTAAAATAGTAGATATTAAAAATCTTCCGAACACTCGTGATTTGCAATCCCCGCTTACAGATTATAAGGATTTTTAATCCGCTTATATTAGCTTTTCGTCTTTTAAAAGCTGTATTTTGTTATTTACGGATTGAAAATCCTAATATTATTTTTAGTTCGGATTGCAAATCCTCACGACCAATGGTCTGTTTTTCAAATATATAAAATCTTCCGACCATCACTATTGCAAATCCTCACGACCAAAAGATGTGTGTACAGAGTAGTCCCAGAAGGGAAACTGAGGAAAAATCAACACTTTATAATCTTCCAGTGAACACTGATTTAAATTCACCGGCTATTTTAAAAAACACCCGTTCAAAATTAATTTTGATACCTGTGAAAATTAATTTTGAACGGGTAAAAATATATTCTCACCCGTGTGAAAACGGTATTGTTTTAGAACCGTGGAGGACCTCCGGGACCCATGCCCCGGGGACCACGCTCTCCTCTTTCACCTCTTCCCGGAGCATCCCCCATACTTGCCCCACCTGAGAAAATCTGGAAGCGGTAAATGAAGTGGAACATGAAATAGCTTCGCAATGTATTGTATTCAACATCCTTAATATAATTGGCCGTTACCGTACGTGAGATATTGGTACGTTGCTGGAGGATATCATAAATCTTAAAACGGATAGTTCCCTGATTGTTTTTCAGAAAGGATTTAGACGCAGATGCATTCCATGCCACCTCATTCTGGTTAAATCCGTCTGAATAACCCGAATTCGCAGAATAGTTAATATCACTTTCTACTTTGAAATCATACGGTAAATAAATAGTTGTATTTCCTCCTACACCATAATTCCAGGTAGTAAGGTCATTTTGTTTTTGTAAAGAATTGCTGACATCACTTAAACGGACATTTCCATTAATTCCTAAATCAATAATATCCGAGCGGAAATCAAAACTCACTCTTTCCTGTAACGATACGTTACGGCTGGTATTTTTATCGGCATTTACGAATCCGTTACTATTATTGTAAGAAGCATACGTCATGGTACTATAAGAAAATTTACGGTTCCGTAAAGGAGAGTTCAGTAACATACGGAGGTTTGCACTGTAATTGCCGTTTACATATTTTCATAAGTCGTTAACCGTTTTCCACTACCGTCTTCTGCATACGTGGATTTGCTGGTAATGGCATTGACCACATAGTTCGCATTCGCCATAATCATGAAAGCCCGTTGTTGTTCCGGCATGAATTTCTGGAAACGTACGGAAAAGTTATTGGTATAAGTAGGCTTCAAATCCGGATTCCCTTCTGTCGTATTAGTTGCACTGGTTACAGTACGTACCGGTTGTAACTGCGTCATGGAAGGCTGTGAAGTACGTCCGTTATAATTGATACGTAAATTCGTTCTTCTGTCCCACATATAGTTAAACTGAGCCATAGGAGATAAATTTACTACCGACCGTGAAAGGCGGGAGGTTGTGCTGTCTCCCACGAAATTCCGGCTGCTACTATAAGAAGGGTCTACATTGAAACCAAACAGATAATTATATTTTTCCCGTTGTGCCCGGAAACTTAGGCTGGCCCGTTGCGAAATAAAATTATTCTCGTAACTCTGGCTATACGTTGTATCCAACACATTATACAGTCCGTTTTCATCAATCGAATAGGTGTTTTTGATAGACTCCTGCCTGTTCTGGCGGAAGCTATAAGTTGCCTGCAGGAAATTATTCCGTCCCAGAGGTTCTACCCAGGATACATAGGCCCGGTAATTATAGCCACTATTTTCATACCGGAACTGCTGGTCTAATAATTCCTCCGTATCTCCATGGGTCCGTTGGTAATATTCAGTCAGCGAATAATTGGTTCCGTCGTTATACTGGTCACTGTATCCTCCGGAAACAGAAAAACTGAATACCCGACCTTTGCTATTTAGTTTGTGGCTATATTCCAGTAAAGCATTTACATTGTAACTTTCTCCTTTTGAATAATAATCTTCAATCGTCTCATAAATACCATTGTCATGTATATCATATGCGTAGACATGCCCGTCGCTGATATCTTCACTTTTACTGTAATTAAAATCCGGACGGAAAATAATCGTCGTCATCGTATCCGGTTTCCATTCCATCCGGAAGTTCCCGGCAAATGTATCCCCTATGGTATTGTTCCTGTTGGTTTCATCTTCGAAATAGGAACTATCGGCAGCCAGGATATTTTCTGTTCTGCTGGTACTGTTGGCATCCCTGTCCGAATGGGTATAACGTATATCTCCGTTCAGTGTGAGCTTCGGGTTAAACTCTTTATTAAAATTCAATCCCAGATTTCCGGAAGTGGTAATGCCACTGCCTGCGTTGTTCATACCACGGCGTCCGCCGCCACCCATACCGGAAAACATCGTAGATGCCAGGTCACTCGAACCCATGTTGTTCGTGTTGTTAATTCCCCCCATGATAGTCAGCTGGTCATTATTGATAAAACGGTTTACCATGAAATTACCTTCATACCGATCTTCACTACCGTATCCGGCAAATACATTCCCGAACCATCCCTGTTTCATCCCCGGTTTGATAGTCAGGTTGATAACGTTCTCCTCTTCTCCATCGTCAAACCCAGTCATTCGTGCCATATCACTTCTTTTCTCAAAGGTCTGGATTTTATCAATCATATCGGCAGGAAGATTTTTGGAAGCCACTTTCGGGTCGTCCGAGAAAAACTCTTTTCCATCTACCAGGATTTTAGAAATCTCTTTTCCGTTAACGGTAATTTTTCCTTCACTGTCCACTTCTACTCCAGGCATCTTTTTCAACAGGTCTTCCAGTACGGAGCCTTCTGTTACTTTATAGGAGTCGGCATTGTATTCGATTGTATCATTCCTGACTACTACCTCGGCTGCTTTTCCTATCACCACCGCTTCCCCCAGCCGGATGGTTCCGTCGGTCATTTCCAGTTTACCTACATCTACCGGATTACGCCGTCCGGTAACCTGTAAAGGTTGGTACAGCGGGTCAAAACCAATATAGCTGATGTGTAAAAGATAATGGCCCGGCTTTATATTTTTAAGAGAGAAAGCACCGTTTCGTGAACTTGCTACACCACCGATAAACGTACTATCTTTTACATTCAGTAAACGGACAGTGGCCTGTTCGATGGGCTCTTTATTACCCTCTTCGATAATCACCCCTTTCACTTCAACACCGGACGGTTGCTGTGCATAGCTACCAAAAGAAATCAGGATAAAGAATATTACCCAACAAATTTTATCTGAATTCATCTTTTATTATACAATCAAATGTTAGATTACTTTGTATGCCATGATAGACAACATTCTTTAATCTAAGTTTAATAACACTGGTTAGGATTTGTTTTTATTAACAAATAAATCCCGGGCTAAACAAGCTGTAAAAATAGAATAAAAAACGGATAGAAATGGCTTCCGGAAGTATTATAATACGTTGACTAATAAAGGTAAGTAATCTCTGAGTTGTATCCGTAGTATTTTTAATGCCTGGGATATCCGGTATTCAACTGTTTTAACAGATATATCCAGTAATTCTGCTATCTCGGCGTTTGTTAATTCTTCGAGGCGGCTTAAAGCGAATGTTTCTCTGTATGTATCCGGTAAGGTATGGATAGTTTTCGAAATGAGCTCCGTTAATTCATCCTGTAAATAAAAGTCAGGGTCTTCAAACCGGTCTTTTATTTTCTCATACAATATATGCTTAACCTCCTGCTGCCGGGATTCCTTATTTAATACATTCAGGCATCTGTTACGGGTAGCCGCAAACAGATAAGATTTCAGGGAAGTTTCAATAACCAGACCGGTTTTATTTTCCCATAGATAAACCATTAATTCCTGCACCACCTCTTCGGCATCCATATCTCCTATATAGTGAGACGCATATTCACATAGCGGAGAGTAGAATTCATTGAAAATTCTCCGGTAGGCGTTTTCATCTCCGTTAATGAATAAGGTTAGCGTTGCGTCCATGTGTATTTGTTCTGATAAACAAAGATAGGCATATGATTGTAATGGAAAAGAAAATGAAAAGAAAACCATTTATTTTTTAGGGTAAAGGTGGTTTTGATTTGTCATAGTAGTAGAAGAGAAAATATGAAAGACAAACAAAACATTCATCTGATACAGGAACCGGATGCTTCGGAACTCCTGAAATATCTAAAAAATGAGAGTTCGGAAGCAGAAAAACAAAGGGTTGAGCAGTGGATAACGGCTCATGAAGAAAACAGCCTTATCGCCTCTCGTTTTGCTACCTTATATTATGCCTGCCGGAATTATTTCCGTATTTCCTTGCGGGATACAGAAGGTGCCTACAACCAGGTACAAAAGAAAATCCGGAGAAGAAAAAATATCCGCTACATGAAAAAACTTTCCGTAGGAGTAAGCGCAGCAGCCTGTATAATTT
>JAJBTP010000134.1 GCA_020860805.1 Tannerellaceae bacterium
TCTTAAAATAAAAGAAATTTGTCATTTTTATAAACAATTTTGGGGTAACTATTTGTTATAGCAGTGAAAGGATAAATAAAAACAAAATGAAAAATATCACTCTCATACTAACACTCTTATTACTCTTAACAGTAAGTTGCAAGAGGAATAAAAATAAAATTTCATACGAATATGAACCCCCGGAAAGCATCGCCGTACAGGATGAAACAGCTGTCCTTCCGGTGACGGTTAATATTCAGGATTCATTGGTCGTGAAAGAGGGTATGGGAGACGTAATCGAATTACATTTTGAAGGTGTTTTACCTGCTGCAGATGGTCCCGGCATTCAATATGACCTGGATATATGGAAGCAGGAAAAAAGTGAAGACGGTGTATTTTGGATGTTGACAACCTATTTAGGTGATGAAAATGAAGAAGATCATTCTTTTGTTACGGAAGGTCGTTTAAGTATAATGAATCGGACACATAAAGGGAACAATGAAACGATTTATGAGTTGTCTCCACTCGATGGCAGTACGCCTCTTTATTTCTATGAAAATAATGACGGACTGACCATGCTGGACCAACAAATGGGTCACATCTCTTCCGAAACCAACCATAACTATACATTAGAAAGAACGAAATAATTCCCTAACCTTATAGTCCATCTTTGTATAAAAAAGAGGCGCCTCATTCCCTTGGAGGCGCCTCTGCTTATTGGGTAAAATATCACTCCGGCAACATTTTTATTTAATACCTAATTTGGCTTTGATAGATTTAGGCAATGTATCTTTATGAACTACAATGTTCGTAGTTTTATAAGCCACAAATGCTTCCGAAGCATACCATATCCCCTGGTATTTGTTATCTGTACCCCATGAATTCTTTACCATATAGAATTTTTTACCGGTTTGGTCGTTGGCAATACCAAAAATCTGCATTCCATGGTCATCAGTCGTCTGGTAATTATCATATCCTACTTGTCTCATTTCCTGAGTGATTTCTAACTCTTTACAGGGTTTATCCAGCATTTTCCGGATTTCGTCCTCTTTCTCGCGGCTACTTAAACCAACCCATCTATCCTGGTCAGAGCCCGATGTTTCCATATATTCCACATCAGGAACTACCGCAATACCGTTACGAGTAAAACCAATTTCACTAACATCAGAGGCCCATGCAATAGTATAACCTGTATTAATGGCATTTTCACACACCTGCATAAATTCATCTAACGGCAAATTATAAGCAGTACCCCAGCGCCAGTTATCCGGTACTTCTATTACAAACGAAGAATAAAACGGATGATGGGTAAAAGAAGTAAGAGAAATATAATCATCCATGTTTAAACCTAATTCTTTTGCAAAGCTCTGCGGAGTATATTGTTTCCCATTATAAGTAAATGATTCAGGAATTTCGCCTAAATACGCATCAATAATTCCATCAAAACCTTTTTTCCAGGCGGTAGAGAGTTTTCCGTTCGGATTTTTCACAACCGCTTTTACGTATGCACCCGCAACAGCCTCCAGCTCATTATGTACATGTTTCTCTTCACCATATTCAAGGCCTTTCATCGCACATTCAGGTACAATCCCATAATGCTTGATAGCATATATCACATCTTCAAAAGAACCACCCTGGGCAAAATTCAGGCAGCCATGTGTACGAATATATTTATCAGCCTGGTCTTTATAAGAATGGCTTACAATAAACATTTCAGACAGGTCATGTTCACCTTTACCCATACGGATTAGTTCCGATTCAATCATTCCGATACCGGAAAAGGACCAACAGGTACCGGTACGATTCTGATTTTTTACCGGAGTAATTTTTAACTCTTTGACCGGAGTAAACTGATATTCTCCCTCATTCTGTGCCTTCACCTGTGAAGTCAATGTGATAGCCAGAACCAAAGCGGCGCTAATGATATTTTTCATATAAATAATTTAAAATTGCTATTCTCCTGCAAATATACAATATAGAGCCCGGTTGTGCGATTATTTTATCTATTTTTGTCCATGTAAAAACGTAAACAGGTAAAGAAATGAAAGTGACAATTATCGGAGCCGGAAATATGGGAGGAGCCATAGCCCGTGGATTAGCCAAAGGTTCAAAAATAGAAGAAAAAGATATCACATGCGCAGATTTGTCTGACCAGACATTGGCCGGATTGAAAAAAGAGTATCCGGCAATAACAGTAACCAAAGATAACAGAGAAGCCGTACGCGACGCTGATATAGTCATTATTGCTGTGAAACCCTGGCTGGTAGAAGCGGTAGCCGACCAGATAAAAAGAGTCCTCGACTATTCCGGACAAATGGTTGCCTGTATTGCTGCAGGAGTAACTTTCGAACAATTATCCGCTTACCTGGTCAAAAAAAATGACTTTGAGAATGAACTTCCGGCTCTGTTCCGTGTCATGCCTAATACAGCTATTGAAGTACTGAATAGTATGACGTTCATCGCAGCATCCAATGCTTCGGAAGAACAGAAAAATACGGTACTCGATATCTTCAGCGAATTAGGGTTAGCTCTGTTGATAGAAGAAAAAATGATGAGTGCCGGTACCTCCCTGGCCTCCTGTGGAATTGCATTTGCTATGCGTTATATCCGTGCCGCTATGGTCGGTGGCGTTGAATTAGGATTTTACCCCGAAGAAGCCCGGAGAATAGTATGCCAGACAGTCAAAGGAGCCGTTGAACTGTTAGAGAAAAACGGTTCCAATCCGGAAACAGAAATAGATAAAGTAACCACCCCCGGGGGAATAACCATCAAAGGATTGAACGAAATGGAGCATGCCGGATTTACTTCCTCCGTTATACGTGGCTTAAAAGCCAGCAAATAATAAACGCAACCCAATAATACTTTAACTCTGTATGGAAAATAAAAAGGGTTCCTCCTTTCTTAACTTTGTGGAAAGGGTCGGGAATGCCTTGCCCCATCCGGCATCCTTATTTGGTATTTTTGCCTTAACCGTATTGGTTCTTTCTTTTATCGGAAGCCTGTTACACTGGCATGCAGTACATCCGGCAACCGGAGAAACCATAGAAGTCGTCAATCTGCTCTCCGTACAAGGATTACATCGTATTCTGTTGGAGATGGTAGATAATTATACCGGATTTGCACCGTTAGGAATTGTTATGGTAGCCCTGTTGGGGATAGGTATTGCAGAAAGTAGCGGACTATTGACAGCCGCTGTCCGGTTGCTGGTATTGAATGCCCCTAAATCCATACTGACCTTTATACTTGTATTGGCTGGTATTTTATCCAATGTAGCGTCCGATTTAGGATATATCCTGATTATACCCATTGCCGGAATCATCTTTCATTCCGTTGGCCGTCATCCGATTGCCGGTATGGCAGCAGCCTTTGCCGGAGTAAGTGGCGGATTCAGTGCCAATATACTTATCGGAACCATTGACCCTTTATTAGCAGGTTTGTCTACAGAAGCAGCACGGATTGTAGACCCTGATTACTATGTATTGCCAACCGCCAATTACTATTTTATGGCTGCTTCCACTTTTGTTATCGCCTTTGTGGCAACCTGGGTAACGAATCGGTTTGTCGAACCTCGCTTAGGTATTTATACCGGAACCGTGGAAGTAGAACCCATCGAACACCTGTCCGACAAAGAAAGAAAAGCATTAAAATGGGTAGGAATCGTTAGTCTGGTTTGGGCAGGAATCTTTCTGTGGGGACTTATACCCGAACAAGGTTTTCTGAGAGGAAGCGATAACTCCATTTTACATTCTCCTCTTTTGAAAGGATTTATAGGAGTCTTGTTTTTAGTAGCAGGCTCTTTGGGCATTGTATATGGTTTCAAAACCGGAAAATTCAAATCGGATGCAGATGTTATCGCAGGCATGGTCACCAGTTTTAAAGGACTGGTTTCTTTTCTCGTATTAGTGTTTTTTGCCGCACAGTTTGTCGCCTGGTTTAAATGGAGTAACCTGGGATTAGTGTTAGCCATTGACGGAGCTATCTGGCTCCAAAAGATTAATTTAGGTTTGATACCTTTAGTGGTACTGTTTATTCTCCTCTCCGGATTTATTAATCTGTTTATGGGAAGTGCGTCTGCCAAGTGGGCCATTCTGGGTCCTGTTTTTATACCCATGTTTATGCTCTTAGGGTATTCTCCGGAACTATCGCAGGCGGTGTATCGGATTGGAGATAGCGTAACTAATATCATTTCTCCCATGATGAGTTTCTTTGCGTTGATTATTGTTTACTTTGAAAAATATGACAAAAAAGCAGGTATAGGAACACTGATATCAACCATGCTACCTTATTCCATCGCCTTTTTTGTATGCTGGACTCTTTTAATGATACTTTGGATTCTCCTGCATCTTCCGTTAGGACCGGATGCCGGAATCTATTATAACCTGTAAAAAAAAAAAACAAAGGAGGGTACTTGATAAAGTACCCTCCTTAATGT
>JAJBTP010000123.1 GCA_020860805.1 Tannerellaceae bacterium
TAGCTGCCGGTTTTTTATACAAGCCAGTGTGTTGCCTGCATGATTGTATAAACCTTTTCCTTCTCCTTTTTTAAAAGGTACTGCCTGCATGCGTTCACCATCCCTTGTTTTAACAGGAAGAACTTCCCAGCCTGCACGGGTAAGTAGTAATGTTCCATCTTCACCGTAGAAAGCCAATCCTTCTTTTTTATCAAATAGCCCGTGATTAATGCCACAGGCATGATCCCAAATGATGTTGAAATTATCATATGCATAGGTGGCCATTAAGGTATCCGGAGTTTCCATCGCATCATCCGGATAGGCCAGTTTGCCCCCTGCAGAGAATATATGTGCCGGTAGTCCGGCCTGCATACCTTCCAGCGCGTAATCCAATAGGTGAACACCCCAGTCAGACATTAATCCACCCGCATAGTCCCAGAAGAAACGGAAGTTATAATGAAAACGGTATTCATTAAAAGGCCGTTGTGGTGCCGATCCTAACCACATATCATAATCTACGCCGGCCGGTGGCGTGCTATCCGGAATAATTGGTAAGGTCGGTTTCCCATCCTGGTAACACCAAACTTTAACTGTCCGTACACGCCCGATTTTTCCTGCTTTCACGAATGCGGCAGCTTCGTCCCAGTGTGGGTCACTGCGTTGCCATTGGCCTACTTGTACAATCCGGTTATATTTGCGGGCAGCTTTGACCATTAAATCACATTCTTCAATGGTATTGGAAAGAGGTTTCTCTACATATACGTCTTTTCCTGCCCGGCAAGCATATATGGTTGGTAAACAGTGCCAGTGATCCGGTGTTCCGATGATTACCAGATCTACATCTTTATTATCTATGACGTGCCGCCAGTCTTTATAAAGGAAAGGTACTTTCTTGCCACTTTTCTTTTCTACATCTGCAGCTCGTTTGTTCAGCCATTCGTCATCAATATCACATAATGCAGTATATTCGACTTCCGGATAGTCCAGGAATGTATTCAGGTTAGACCATCCCATATTACGGCATCCGATAAGAGCGACTTTAATTTTATTACTGGGTGCTGTTTGTCCATACAAAGAGTTGAATGAGCTACCTATTAATGGGGTTAGTCCCAGTCCGGCAACAGAGAGTGCCGATTTTTGTAAAAAGTTTCTTCTGTTCATATTTTAGTTTTCATGGTACATTCTACATTTACTTTGGCCTTTCACGCTACAATAATACAAAAAATACTGTTATCTTTGGGTTGCTAAACAATGAAAAATGGATAAACAAGCCCTTGTAAACTGGTATGCCCTTTATACCTCTCCGCGTGCTGAAAAACAGGTAGAAGAGCGTCTTAAAGCCAAAGGCCTCACCTGTTATCTTCCTTTACACCGTACGCCACGTAAATGGTCAGACCGGATTAAAATAGTAGAGGTACCTTTATTTAATTCTTATATTTTTGTGCAGTGTGAAGAACATGTCCTGAGAGAATTATTCCGGGTATATGGAGTGGTGAAAGCAGTTTATCATGATGGCAAGCCGGCAGTTATACGTCCTAAAGAAATAGAAGAGATTAAAAGATTTCTGGAGTTAGCCCAAAATCATGAGTTGAGTGTGGGAGAGGAGGTTGAAATCCTGTTAGGAGATTTAAAAAACTGTGCCGGAAAGGTGAAAACTATCAGTAAGAAGTATATTGGCTTATATCTGGAATCTTTGGATGCCATGGTAGTTGTTAAAAAAGATATCGTAGCACCTGTAAACCGCCTGATTAAGTGATCCGGATGGCTTCGTATATTTTATCCATATCTGTATGATTCCGGACCCAGTCTGCCAGTTTATTATACTGTTGTTCTTTAAAAGCTGCATAGTCAAATGGGGTTGCCTGATGGTTTTTATTGAAATCCCGGGCTAAATTATCCAATACTTCCGGATTATCCAAGTATACCGTGCATATAACTTCCCCAGCAATTCCTGTTCAGATAATAGCCATCAGTCTGGCCATCCGGCAGGAAAGCGACCGGACTCTCTGTGGCCTCCTTTACTACTTTACTGATTCCCATATGAATTTCATAGCCTTTACAGGAGAAAGTATTATTGGGCAAAAGAAATGAGAACCTGCGTTGTACTGTTACTTTTTCATTACTTATGATTGTATTGACAGGTAATAACCCCAACCCATTGATGCGGGTTAAGCTTCCCTCATGACCTTCCGGGTCTTCTATCTCTTCTCCCATCATCTGGTAGCCTCCGCAAATGCCGATTACTTTTTGCCTGCTTTATAATTCCGTAGGATGGTATCTGTGATTCCTTTGGAACGTAAATCCTGCAAATCGGCAAGGGTATTTTTAGAGCCTGGCAGGATTATAATATCTGCCCGGTCAATTTCGTCGACAGACTGGGTGTAATAGGGGTTGAACCGGTCATCTTTTTCTAATACATCAAAATCTGTAAAGTTGGACATGCGTTTTAAGAGGATGATAGCTACATTGATTTTACCTTCCCGGTGGCTATTCTTTTTCATGTCCAATACAACTGAGTCTTCTTCTTCAATCCGGATATCCCGGAAGTAGGGGATGATGGCTACTACCGGAATTCCTGTCAGTTGTTCCAAGAGTCTTTTCCCTTCTTCAAACAGAGAAATATCTCCCCGGAATTTATTGATGATAATACCTTTTATCAAGGCTTTTTCTTCCGGTTCCAGTAAGGCAATTGTACCATATACAGAGCCAAATACTCCCCCTCTGTCAATATCGGCAATCAGATAAGTAGCGGCATTTGCCTGAATTGCCATCCGCATGTTTGTAATATCCCTGTCTTTTAGATTTAATTCCGAAATACTTCCGGCTCCTTCCATAACAATGGGATTATATCTTTTCTCTAATCTCCTGAAAGCGGTGATTACTTCCTGAAATAGATTCTCTTTTTTTTCTCCGAAATAATCCCGTGCAGACATGTTTCCCAGTGGCCGGCCGTGTAAAATAACCTGTGCTCCCACATCTGTGGTGGGTTTCAATAGAACCGGATTCATATCTGTGTGCGGATTTATTCCACAGGCTTCAGCCTGTACTACCTGTGCCCCTTCCCATTTCACCTCCTTCGGGGGTAGCGAATGAATTTAAAGACATATTTTGTGCTTTAAAAGGTGCAGGCCGGTATCCGTCCTGTTTAAATATCCGGCAAAAAGCAGTGTTAATAACACTTTTACCGGCATCCGAACAGGTACCAGCAAACATAATAGGGCCCAGACGTTTTTGCATTGTAGATTTATTATTTACCGTATTCCTCTGCGGTTTAATTCCGCCCGGTATTTATTTGCATTCCGGTTGTGTTCGGCCAGTGTAACAGCGAAGTTATGCCGTCCGGAAAAATCTTCTTTGGCGCACATATAAATGTAATTATGGTTTGTGTAATTCAATACAGCTTCCATGCTACGTACAGAAGGCATCCGTAAAGGTCCGGGAGGTAAACCTGTATATATATAGGTGTTATAGGAGGAATCGATTTCTTTGTGGATATTCAGAATTCGTTTGAGTCCGAAATCCCCGGCTGCAAATTTTAGAGTAGGGTCGGCCTGCAAAAGCATTCCTTTATGAAGCCGGTTGATATACAGGCCGGCTACCACCGGGTATTCATCCGGAACAGCTGTTTCTTCTTCTACAATAGAGGCTAAGATGGCAACTTCTATAGGGGTCAGCCCGATCTGGGATGCTTTTTGTTTTCTGGCATCTGTCCAGAAAGTATCATACTCTTTTTTCATCCGTTGTATAAAACGTTCCGGAGAGATATTCCAGTATACTTCATACGTATTGGGAATGAACATAGCAGAAACTGTTTCCGGTGTAAAACCGATGGTTTTCAGATATTCCGGATCTCGCAGATAAGTTAGGATATCTTCTTTAGAAAACATTAGTTGGTCATCAAGACGGTCAGCCAGGTCGTCAATGAACCGGATATTGTTAAACGTTATGCGGACTGCTGTTTGTTGACCCCGGCGCAACTGCTTTAATAGTTCTATGTGGCTCATGCCTGGTTCTACTGCATACCGGCCGGTTTTCATATTTTCCGGGTATTTTAGTTGTTGGGCTACCATTTTAAAATCACCGGTTCGTTTCATATGGGCTGAATCTACCAATTGGCGGCATAAATCCTCAAAGTTTTTTGAATCATCTACAAAAACATAGGTTGTTTTCTGAATATCAAAATCAGGAGCATAGAGTAAACGATACGCCCAAAAGCCTACTCCAACTCCCAGTAATACAATTATACCAACGATAATTCCAATGATGGAACGCTTTGAAATTTTTTGTGAACTCATATTTGTTCAGAATCAATACAATACTAATAAGGGAATAAAAGTAATATCTTTTTTGATTAAAAAAATCTTTAAAAACCTTTGTGTATTCAGAAATATACCTCTATCTTTGCCTCGCATTTCAAAGG
>JAJBTP010000439.1 GCA_020860805.1 Tannerellaceae bacterium
ACTCTGTTAATATCATTAATTTTCTCTTACTTTGCAGAAAATATAAAATAACGTGAATCTTATCATTGAACAAGGTAATACTTCCACTAAAGTTGCTCTTTTTACAAAAGACGGAGATTTATTCACCTCTTTTGTTTTCAAAGAATTTAATAAACTTTCTTTACTTCCTGTTCTTGATGCCTATCAGCCGGTTTATGGTATTTTATCATCAGTTACGACTATTGATCCGGTGATTGTCAGTTTACTGGAGAAGAAACTTCAGTATTTTATGATATTGGATGAAACGGCTTCTTTACCTATAACTATCGGTTACGAAACTCCGGAAACTCTGGGGAAAGACCGGATAGCTGCTGTGGTTGGGGCCTGCTTTCTGAAACCTGCGCGGGACATTTTAGTGATTGATGCCGGTACAGCTATTACTTATGAATTAGTGGAAGCTTCCGGACTTTACCGGGGTGGAAATATTTCACCCGGTATGTCAACTCGTTTTAAGGCTTTACATACTTTTACCAGTAAATTGCCACTGGTTGAAGAATCAGACGAAATACCCTTAATTGGGACTAGTACACTCACTGCTTTGCAGGCGGGTGTGGTGAATGGAATCATTTTTGAAATGGATGGATATATCAATGAGTTAAGGGAAAAATATCCTGAACTTTTTGTTTTTTTAACAGGTGGTCATTCTTTTTATTTTGAAAGACGGTTAAAAAATTCCATCTTTGCAAACATTAATTTAGTGTTGACTGGATTAAACAGAATCTTAGAGAGTAATGTTGAAAATTAGCAGAGTGATTGTGGCAGGGATATTGGTTTTAAGCCAGTTCTCAGTAGTTGCCCAAAATAACACAAACTCACCGTATACCCGTTATGGGTATGGTGAACTGGCAGACCGTTCGTTCGGTGCAGGTCGTGCAATGGGAGGTGTAGGTATTGGTCTACGTTCTTCCAAACAGATAAATCCGATGAACCCGGCGTCTTATACAAGTATTGACTCGATGACATTTATATTTGATTTTGGTGTAGCCGGTCAGTTGTCATGGTTTAATGACGGTATTAATTCGCAGAGTAATATAAATGGGAATGTGGAGTATATCGCTTTACAGTTTCCTATAACAAAACGAATCGCATTTAGTGCGGGAATATTGCCTTATTCCTATGTTGGATATAGTTATGGATCAGTTCTTACGGATAATGATGTGGAACGTGTAGAAAGTTTTTCCGGGAAAGGCGGATTAAACGATCTGTATGCTGGTTTGTCTATAGAAGTATGGAAGAAGCGTCTTTCAGTGGGAGCCAACTTTGGATATTTCTTTGGTAGCATAACACATTCGCAGGATGTGTATGTTTATCCATTTACCACTTCTGTAAGTGAACGAAGAGATCAAACAGTAGATATCCGTGACTTTAAAATGGATTTTGGTATTCAATATACTCATCCAATCAGTAAAACTGAAAGTTTTACTATCGGTGCTACTTTTTCACCCTCTAAGAAGTTAAATACTGAGACAACGACTAATACATATCAGTATGTTTCGTCGATTTCTTCGGGAGTTTTAACAAAAGGAGATACAATTAACACTAAAACATACGATTTACCTAATTCGATAGGAGTAGGGGTATCGTATGAGAAAAGAGACAAATTATTACTGGCAGCTGATTTCCTGTATGAAGATTGGAGTAATGCGCGTTTTGCCGGTAGTAAAGATGATTTTAAAAACCGGATTCGTACGGCTGCAGGTGTGGAATATATTCCTGACCATTTCAACCGTTCTTTTGTTAAAAGGATAAGGTATCGTGCCGGTGTTCATTATAGTAACTCTTATTTGAAGATTCAGGAAAAAAGCTATAATGAATATGGTGCAAGTATTGGTTTTGGATTACCTTTGTTGGATAATCGTTCATTGATAAATCTGTCATTTGAGTATGTTAATATTAATCCTGACAAAGGAACTTTATCAAGTGGAGGAATCGTTGATAGATGAACAATATTTCCGGTTTACCGTTAATTATACATTTAATGAACTATGGTTCTTTAAACGTAGGGTTGATTAAGAAGCGATGATTGATAAACTAAAAATGTAAATGTAATAAATAAAGGCAATTATGAGAATCAAGATTTTTTTATTAGCAGTCGCATGCTCTTTTGGAGTAATGGACTCATATGCCCAAAAGGGTGTAGACAATGGAACCCAATATGGTTCCGGTGAAGACAGTGTACGCTGTATTCAAAATATTAGTTTATTTGTACCATATGCTAAAGCCAATAACTTTAAGGATGCTTATGATTTTTGGAAAATAGTATATGAAGAATGTCCTGCAGCAACTAAAGATATTTATTTGTATGGTGTTCGTATTGTTGCCTGGCAGATTGATAATGAGAAAGATCCGGCAAAGAAGGCTGAGCTGATTAATGATTTGATGGGCGTTTATGACAAACGTGTGAAATATTTTGGAGATGACCAGCGATATGGTAAAGACTGGATTGTAGGTCGTAAAGCGCAGGACTATATTAAATATACCGGAGATAAAGGAGATGCTACTCTTTTGTATGGCTGGTTAAAAGAAGTAGTAGACCAGTATGGAAATCAGACAGATGCATTAGCTGTTTCTCTTTTAATGTATGCTTCTTTTCAAAGACTTTCGGCTGATGAAAACTTTAAACCTAATTATATTGCAGATTATCTGAAAGCATCGGAAATTCTGGATAAACAACTTGAAGCGGCTGTTGCTGCAAATAATGAAAAAGAGCAAACTGCATTGATGCCTTACAAACAGGTTGTAGATGGTGCATTTGCGAATAGTGGTGCTGCTGACTGTGAGACATTACAGAGTATTTATGCTCCAAAAGTGGAAGAAAATAAAGATAATTTACAATATCTGAAAGAAACGATTTCTTTATTAAGAAGAATGCGTTGTAATGAAATTGAAGCTTATTTTGCTGCTGCTGAATATGCTCACAAAGTAGAACCTACTTCTGAGTCAGCTATGGGATTGGCAAGACAGGCAGTGAAGAGAAATGATTATGCTACAGCTATTACCTTCTTTGAAGAAGCGGCTAATCTGGAAACAGACCCGGTAGTAAAAGGTGAAGATTATTATATGATTGCTGTTCTTTGTGCAGACCAGAATCAATATGCAAGAGCCAAACAATATTGCCTGAAGGCAGTTGAAGCAAATCCTAACTACGGTCAGCCTTATCTGTTGATTGGTAAACTGTATGCTCAGACTGCAAACTCTATCTTCCCAAATGATAATGTAATGAAGAAAACAGTTTATTATGCTGCTGTTGACAAATTTGAAAGAGCCAGATCGGTAGATCCAAGTGTTGCCAGCGAAGCAAATAGTTTGATTAATACATACCGTGCTTATTTCCCATCAACAGAGGAAATCTTTATGCACCCGGATTTGGAAAAAGGTAACCAGATTACTATTCCGGGATGGATTAATGAGCGTACAAGTGTAAGATAATATATGACAGAACTCCGTTTTCAAAGTAAAACGAATATAAATAAAGGCATAACAACTGTTTTCTCAACAGTTGTTATGCTTCTTTTATTTTCCATGTCCTGTTCAAACGAGAATAAGGATGTGGTAAGTGTTACGTATGATCCGGAAACTACTTATACGTTAAAAACAACAGATGTATATACGTTAATTTCAGATTCCGGTTTGGTACGTTACCGGCTGGTTGCTGACGAATGGTATGTATACGGAAAAGCACAGGAACCTTTCTGGTATTTTCCGGAAGGTTTTTATGTGGAAAAATTTGATACACTATTTCGTGCAGAAAGTAGTGTAAAATCTGATACAGCTTATCACTGGGAAAAGAAGGCTTTGTGGAAGCTTATAAATAATGTAGAAATTGTAAATCAGGAAGGCGATTCCATCGAAACATCTCTTATGTTCTGGGATCAGAACGAAGGTAAACTTTATTCCGATAAATTCGTGCGTATTGTACGTGCCGATGGAACAATTATCACAGGTATCGGATTTGAAACAGCGCAGGAGATGTCTAAATATATTCTTTATCAATCTGCAGGAGAGTTTGCTGTAAATGATTCAGCTCCTTCGGATTCTACCCGGACAGATTCAACGGCTGTAAATACTCCACGTCCCGGAACTGCTCCACGACGCCCGAGCCCTCCTCCCCATAATCCGATAATGATTAATCCTTCCCGTAGGGAGAGCCTCATTCAGGATACTTTGCAAATGCAATTACTGGAAGAGGAGATGAATCGTTTGGAAGAAGAAATGCCGGAAATCGAAAATTCCGTTCTGCCGGAATTATTAGAAGAGCCAACAGAGATTATTTCAGAATGAATACCATTACCTACATATTAATTACATTAGCGTTTTCCGCTTTTTTTTCCGGAATGGAAATAGCATTTATA